>CAZDPQ010000089.1:0-10499 GCA_964507305.1 uncultured Oscillospiraceae bacterium | reverse complement strand
GCTCTTCATCGCGGAAGGCTTTTTCTCCGGGATCGCAGGCGGCATCAACAATTCCGAGATCAATAATTTCCTGAATGATGTATACCGGCTGTCTGCCGAGCAGCGCGGCTTCGTGGAAGTCCCGCGCGAACTCCCCGGCCTGCTGATCGTGCTCGTATTCGCGGTCCTGGCTTTCCTGGGCGACATCCGGATCGCGGCGATCGGGATGGCCTGCGCGGCGGCCGGCATGGCCGGGCTCGGCCTTTTGTCGCCGACGTTTCCGGTCATGATCGTCTTCATGATGATCATGAGCCTCGGCGTCCACATTTTTCTTCCTCTTGCGCCAAGCATCGGCATGGGGCTGTCCGAACGCGGCGAATACGGCATCCGGCTCGCGAAGTATAATTCTTTCAGCCTGATGGCGACGATCATCGGATTTGCGATCGTGTGGTTCGGCTTCAAGAATTTCCATTTCGATTATTCCATAGCATTCGTGATCGCGGCCGTGTTCTACTTTTTCGCCGGAGCCATCCTCCTGACGATGAAGCACCGGGTCCCCCACCATAACCGTTTCCGTCTGATTTTCCGCAGACAGTACACGCTCTATTATATCCTCAGCATCGTGAACGGCGCGCGCAAGCAGATCTTCCTGACGTTCGCGCCATGGGTCCTGATCAAAGTCTTCAACCTGGATGCGCCCGTTTTCGCGCTTCTCGGCGTCGTGATCGCCCTGATCAGCATCGTGACGCGGACCGTGATCGGACGCGCCATCGACACGAAAGGCGAGAGGTTCATCCTGTCCGCCGAAGCCGTCGTGCTGTTTTTCCTCTGCATCGGATACGCGTTCGCCGCGGATGTCTTCACGGCATCCATCGCGATGGTCATCATCATGGTCTGCTATGTCCTCGACAATTCCATGAGCACGGTCGAGATGGCCCGTTCGACCTACCTGAGGAAAATCGCCGTGACCGATTCGGACGTGACCCACACCCTCGCGACCGGAACGAGCCTCGACCACATCGTCTCGATGTCCGTGCCGGTCCTGGGAGGCATCCTGTGGGCCGCCGCGGGCTACCGGTATGTTTTCATCGCCGCGGCGGCCGTCGCGCTGATCAACCTGGCTCTTTCGCTGCAGATCCGGATCACCGCATCCAAGAGCTGACCTTTGTCCCGCCTCGCCGCGCGCCGCGACGTGCCGCCGCGACGCGTCCCGGACCTGACGTCTCTCAGGCTGTCAGCAGGGAAATGCCGGCCCGCGCGTACCGCAGGACAAAGCCCAGGGCGACGAATCCGAGGAGCAGGGCCAGAGCGGTCAGGAGAACCCGGCCGCAGCTGCCGTTGCCGTCCGGATAACGATCCGAGGGCTTCAGAAACCAATAGGGATAAAAGCCGGTGATCTTTCCGCGGATCATGGCAAATGCGAAATAGAGGACCGGGTAGGATATCCACCAGAGCGGCGCGGTCTGCAGCGGCGTCTCCGGCTGCGGAGCGGCAAGGGATACGATCAGGACCAGGACGGGCGTCAGCGTGTGCATCAGGAAATTGGACACGCGCCGCGGGCCTTCCGGAGTGTACAGACGAGACAGCATCAGATGGAACACAAGGGCCGTGACCAGGATCCAGACCGCCGCTGCATCCAGGACGGCTCCGTACACCGGCCCCTGCGGCCGGGCTCCTAAATAAGCGACGGCGGCCAGCGCCATGACGATCCCGGAGATCACATTGGTCTGCACGGTATAATAGAGGAAGATTCTCCGCGCAGATGGCCGGTCCGGTCCGGAGACAAATTCGATGCCCACACCCATAAAAGCCGCAGTGCAGGCCAAAACCGCCAGGTATCCCATGGAAGCCTCCATATGAAAAGATCACGGGATGCGGACCTTGTGCCGCTCGACGTCCCGTAATCTCCATTATACCTGATTTACCTTTCACCCGACAGCGTCCGGCCGAGTCGTCACGTCCTGGCCGCGGTATGGACGGCAGGGTTCGTGAATACCGAAACCTCGTATTCGCCGTAATATTCGCGGACCGCATCCAGAAATGCATCGATGTTCGCCCAGCTTGACATCGGGGGGATGTCGCAGCCGGTGGAGGGGATGAAGTTGGGGTGGCTGCCGCATTCGTGCAACAGGGCCCGTGCGGCTTCGCGGACGGAATCCGGGGTTCCCGTGCGGATTTCCGAAGGGCTGAGGTTGCCCATCAGGAGGATATCCGGAGGGACCCGTTCGAGGATCTCTTTCATCCGGACCGCGTTGCCCAGATGGTAGGCCGACGCTCCGATCGTGATGATCGAATGGATGAGATCCTTGACGGCATTGCCGCAATTGTGGTAGATAACGGCAAAATCGTCGGACCGGACCTCTTCCACGATCCGCCTCATATAAGGGACGGAAAATCCGTCGTTCAATTCCGGCGAAAGTAGCCCTGCCAGAGGCTCCGCGATGATGACGCCGTTTGCGCCCGCGGCTTTGTAGGCAAGGATATAACGGATGATGAAAGCGGTGGCTTTATCAAGGACTTCGCGGACGATCTCCGGCTCTTCGTAGCACAGGACCATGGCTTCACTGACGTCCAGGAGCCTTCCGGCCAGGGAGAACGGACCGATCGTCCCGGCAAAGACCGGACGGTCCGTGATCATGCCTGATGCCTTGCGGATCGCGTCGACATAGCAGCCGGTGCGTCCCGCTCCCGTCTCGGGAACTTTCAGGGCTCTGGCTTCTTCGAGGGTACTGACGATGTGTCCCGTGACGGTGGGCACTTCGTCCTGTGAAAAACGGACAGCCGATCCGAATGCTTCCGCTTCGACGGACAGGTCCATCATGCTTACGGACGCGAGTGTGTCCGTGCGATCCGCGATCCGCTTCATCCCCTCCGCCTGGAGATCGCTGTCGGAAATCAGCTGCAGGACGTCGATGTCCATCAGCTGGACCGACGGGAAAGACAGGATCGGTATCGCCTTGCGGTTTTTACCGTTTTTCAGATCGTTCAGCCAGTTTTTCATGTCCATTTCGATTCACTCACTTTCCATCTCGCAGGATGCCGTACAGTGTTGCCGGCCTCTGTTTTTTCTGCATTGTACGGAAAACGGGACCGGCTTTATTGTAAAAAGTCAGTATTTTTGCAAAAAAATTATGCACTCTGACAATTATGTCAAAATAGTTGCATATTTCATAATATAGTGAACCGTCTTTTCGGACCGGGATTTTGTGATATACTAAGCTCAACGTTATGGATGCCGGAGGTATTTGAAATGAAAGCTTTTGTAGACCGTGATGCCTGCATCGGATGCGGGCTGTGCGAATCGATCTGCCCGGATGTGTTCGCGATGGATGACGAGGCCAAGGCCGCGGTCGTCGTACCCGTGATTCCGTCGAAGGATGAGAAGTGCTCCGAAGAAGCGAGGGATGCCTGCCCCGTCACCGCAATCACGATCGAGTAAACCGGACGTGCCGATGAGGATATTGAACTTCGGATCGCTGAATATTGACCATGTCTATTTTCTGGATCATTTCGTCAGGCCTGGGGAGACGCTGTCCTGCGGCAGGCTGGAGACCCATTGCGGCGGCAAGGGCCTGAACCAGTCGATCGCGCTCGCGCGGGCGGGAGCCGATGTGTACCATGCCGGATGCATCGGCCGTGACGGCGGGATGCTCCGTGACACGCTTGCCGCCGCCGGCGCGGATGCCGGCCTGATCCTCGGGACCGATACGCCTTCCGGCAATGCGGTCATCCAGGTCGACCGGAGCGGACAGAACTGCATCATCCTTTACCCGGGGGCCAACCACCGGATCGACGAAGGGTACATCGGCAGCGTCCTTTCGCGTTTCGGCAGGGGGGATCATCTCCTGCTGCAGAATGAGATCAGCGGTCTGCCTGTGATCCTGACGAAGGCGAAAGAGAGAGGGATGACGATCGCGCTCAACCCCAGTCCTGTTACGAAGGAGCTGCTTTCGGCCCCGCTGCACCTTGTCGACACCTTCATCCTCAATGAGATCGAAGGGGCTCAGATCAGCGGCGAAGAGACGCCCGGCGCGATCCTTGACGGCATGGCGCGCCGTTTTCCCGGTTCCCGCATCGTCCTTACGCTCGGCAAGGACGGATCGGCCTGCCATGACGGCGGCCGCCGTTTCAGCCACGGGATCTACCGGGTCCGCGCCGTCGACACCACGGCTGCCGGGGATACCTTCACGGGATTTTTCATCGCGGCCGCTATAGCCGGGCGTACGGTCCCCGAAGCACTCGAAGCGGCCTCCAGGGCTTCGGCCCTTGCGGTCATGAAGGCAGGGGCGGCGGATTCGATCCCTTCGCTCCGCGACATCGAAGGGGAATGGCCTTACGAAGCCGCCCCGGCGCCTGATGTCTGACGTCCTGCGGACCGGGAGCGATCATGCCGAATTCACAGAACCATGATTTCCATTGGTATCGACTCGACAACACCGCCAAGGTCTATCCCGTCGTATCCAATGAAAAGGTCAGCCATGTTTTCCGGATCACGGCGGTCTGCGCGGACCCTGTCGCTCCCGAAGTGCTGCGGCAGGCTGCAGCCGGCTGCAGGGCGCGTTTCCCGAGCTTCTACGTCAAGCTCAGGAGGGGCCTTTTCTGGTATTATTACGAGACGAACGACAAGCCTCCGGTCATCCGGCCCGAATCATCCTATATGTGCGGGCCGGTCGAACCGCATCGGAACAACGGATATTTCTTTTCATTCTTCTATTACGGAAACCGCATCACCCTGGAGATCTTTCACGGCATCACCGACGGCAAAGGAGCGCTCGAATTTTTCAAGACGGTGCTGATGCGCTATTTCGTGCTTGCCGGATTCCCCGCGGACTCCGGAGGGATCGTCCTTTCCACGGATGATGCGCCGTCTCCGGAGGAGACCGAGGACAGCTACCTTGCCAATTACCGGCCGGGCCCTCTCGCGAAGGCCAGGCCGAAGCCTGCATACCACAGGACCGGGACGCGGTTCCCGCAGGGCGGCCTCGGCGCGGTCAGCGGCAGGACCGCGACCGAAGAGCTCGCCGCGATCGCCCGCGGGCACGGCGCTACGATCAGCCAGCTCATCACGGCCGCCTATGTCCAGGCGATCCTGAGGACCGGCAACAGTCGCGATCTGGCGCGGAGACCGGTCGCCATCGCGGTTCCGATCGATATGCGCCGTTTCTTCGGGTCGAAGACGCTGCGGAATTTTTTCCTGATTTTCCGCACCCTGACGTTCAGCAGGAGCGGCGAACCGGAATTCGGAGAGATCCTGGCCGACATCCGGGAGCAGTTCAAAAGGGAGCTGGAGCCGTCGAAGCTTCAGAACACGCTCAACATCAATGTTTCCCACGAAAAACATGCCGCGGCGAATTTTTTCCCGCTGGCCCTCAAATGGCTGATCATCCGGGGCGTCCATGCCGCCGGAGGCAGGATCGCGACGACCGCGACGATGTCCAATGTCGGCGTGATCGAACTGCCGGAACCGATGCGGGCTCTGGTAAGGGGCTTTGAGATCCATTCCTCCGTATCCGATCGCCTGACGCACAATCTTGTGGTTTTCACGTATGACGGGATCACGACGCTCAGCTTCTCGCGTTGCGTAAGTGAGACGGATCTCGAGCGGGCGTTCTTCCGGTCGCTGGCGGACCTCGGAATACGGACCGCGGTATGGAGCAATCGGTGGGAGGATCATGTCCGATGAAGCATTGTGCGGATTGCAGGATCTATGCGGCCGATGATGAGAAGGACTGCCCCCTGTGCCGCGGCGTCCTGGAGGATGCCGGCAGCGAAGGGGACTTTCTGCCGCACGACAGCGGCGCGGCTTCGGATACATCCCGTCCGCCGTTCGAACCGGAAAAGCGCAGGGACCGCAGGCTCGCCGCCGCGTTTTCCAAAACGGCCGTCCTCCTCATGATCACGTCGGCGGTCATCAACGCCATGATCCCGGGCGAAGTCCGCTGGAGCGTGATCTTCTCAGCTGCGGTCCTCTACATATGGCTTCTCGGCATGCTGACACTGCGCCGGACGATCCACCCGGGACTCAAGCTCACCGCCCACGCCGTCGCGATCCCCCTGCTGCTGATCGCCGTCAATGCGTTCGCTTCCGGTGAAGGACCCTTCCGGAACGTCACATGGGCGGTCTCCTGGGCGGCCCCGGTGATCCTGATCGGTTTTATCCTGACGATCGACATCCTGATCTTCCGGCGCCGGCAAAACCTGAGAAACTACCTTCTCTACCAGCTTTCTTTGTGCGTGATCGGTTTCGTTCCGCTCATCCTCGTCCTGTGCGGCGCGGCAAAACCGGCCGAACCGGGCATTGCGGCGGCTGCCTGCTCGTTTCTCTCGATCCTTGCGCTGATTCTGTCCGCACCGCGCATCGTGATTGCGGAACTGGGGCGGAAGTTCCATATATGAGTCCGGCGAATGGATCCGAACAGCGGGATCCGTCGGCGGAGCAGACCGGCTGAACGACCGGCGGACCGGCCTGCAAAACATCCTTGAAAACATATCCGGCATATGGTATAATGCCCCGGTACTACGGATGGTCCGCTGCCCAATGCGTGCATGAACATCCTGACAAGAAGGGAGGAACGCATAATGGATTTAGTCAAGGCACTGGAACAGGAACAGATCAAGAATGACTATCCGGATCTTGATATCGGCGATTACGTCAAAGTGCATCTCAAGATCAAGGAAGGGAACCGCGAAAGAATCCAGATTTTCGAGGGCACCGTGATTTCCCGCAAAGGCAAGGGACTATCCGAGACTTTTACAGTCAGGAGGCTCGCGTCGGGAGTCGGTGTGGAGAGGATCCTTCCGATCCATTCGCCCAAGATCGAGAAGATCGAGACCGTCCGCAAGGGCCAGGTCAGAAGGGCCAAGCTTTATTATCTCAGAAACAGAGTCGGTAAAGCTGCGAAGATCAAGGAAAGACTCGTCAACAAGAAGGTTTGATCCGATGGATCGCAGAGAGGACGGAAGCCGCAGCTTCCGTCCTTTTTTGCTTTTCCGCGGGTATTTTTGAGATTTGACGGATCCGATATGGATTTCGGAGATCCGTTTAGTGTATAGTTGAGACGGGACGGACAGCCGGAAAGTCAGGAGGACGCGATGGAGATCCAGTGGTACCCGGGGCATATGGCGAAGGCCCTGAGAGAGACGAAAGAGAAGCTGAAGCTCGTGGACATGGTCATCGAGACCTGCGACGCCAGGATCCCGGTGTCCAGCCGCAACCCCAGGCTTGACGAGATCCTGGGGGACAAGCCCCGCCTGGTCGTGCTCAACAAGTCTGACCTGGCGGACGACCGCTTTACGGCCCGCTGGATCGAGGATTTCCGGGCGCGCGGCATCCGGGCCCTGGCCGCCGAGGGGACCGACCGGCAGTCGGTCCGCAGGATCACCGATGCCTGCGGGGAGATTTGCGCGGAGAAGGTCCGCAGGGCCCTGGAGAGAGGCCAGCTTGTCAGGCCGGTCCGCGCGATGGTCGCGGGGATCCCGAACACCGGTAAGTCCAGCATTATCAACGCGGTCGCCGGGCACAAGGCCGCGCAGGTATCGGACAGGCCCGGCGTGACACGCGCGCCGCAATGGGTGAGGGCGGGAGACCGGCTCGAACTCATGGACATGCCGGGGATCCTCTGGCCGAAGATCGACAGCAGGGAGAGCCAGGTGCTGCTTGCCGCCACGGGAGCCATCCGGGACACGATCCTTGATGTGACCGGAGTTGCGTTCGAGGCGATGGGGATCCTGTGGCGATTGTATCCCGATCTGTTTACCGGACGATACAAGATCGCATGCGGCGGAGATTGTACCTTCGAGGCCTTCGAGCAGGCGGCGCTTCTGCGCGGGTGCGTGCGGTCGGGCGGCAGACCCGATACGGAGCGGTTCGCGAACCTTTTCCTGGACGAGCTGCGGTCCGGCAAGCCCGGGAAGATGACCTTCGAGCGGCCGGAGGCCTGACGATGAGAGCGGAAGATAAGTACGCGGCGATGAGCCGTTATGAGGATGAGGAATTCCGCATCGGTTCCCTGCGCATCGCCGGGATCGACGAAGCAGGCCGCGGGCCGCTTGCCGGCCCTGTTGTCGCGGCAGCCTGCATCCTCCGGAGGGATTTTCCCGTCCTCGGCGTCGACGATTCGAAAAAGCTTTCCCCCGCGCGCCGGGAAGCGCTGTATGAGGAGATCGTTAGGCATGCCGAGGCGTTCTCCGTGGTCCGGATCGGCCAGGATGTCATTGACGGGATCAACATCCTCAACGCAACGAAAGAAGCCATGCGTCAATGTGTCCTGGAGCTCGGCGTCCGGCCTGATGTCCTGCTGATCGATGCGGTCGACCTTCAGGGGACCGGCATAAGGACCGTGCCGATCATCCGCGGGGACTCTCTGTCGGTGTCCATCGCCGCGGCATCGATCCTGGCGAAAGTGACGCGGGACAGGATCATGCTCGAATACGACGCAATCTATCCTGGCTATGGCTTTGCCGCCCACAAGGGCTACGGGACGGCCGCCCATTATGAGGCGATCGGCAGGCTCGGCATCTGCCCGATCCACCGCAGGACATTCCTCAAAGGCGTCCTGTCTTGAAGCCCGGCTGCACGAGGGAGACCGGATGCATGGCCGAGCGGCTGGCCGCCGGTTATCTCCGCGGGATCGGATACGAGATCCTGCACATGAATTTTGCCGTTCATCCCGTCGGGGAGATCGACATCATCGCGGAGCACGGAGACACCCTTGTGTTTTTCGAAGTCAAATCCCGCCGGAGCGACCGGCTTTTTGCCGGCATCGACGGGCTGGTACCGGCCGCGAAACGGCGCAGGATCCGCAGGACCGCGTCGATCTATATGGCAAAAAGCGGGAAGTCTCGATCGATTTGCAAGATAGCTTTACTTTTCGTTCATATTTCCGATCAGCCGTACCATCATCGATATATCATTAAATATCTGGAATGATAATAAATAAGCCTTGCGGAGTCATGCCGGGATGTATTATAATGACTGACATCATGGACTGAAATGCAAGGAGACTTACGGATGGATTCATATTCGGCGATGGATAAGAGAGAACTCCGGGAAGAGATCGTCCGGCTTGAGGAGCAGTACGCGGCATTCAAAGCGCGGAACCACAAGCTGAATATGACGCGCGGCAAGCCGTGCAGAGAGCAGCTCATGCTTTCGGACGGGCTGCTTGACTGCGTGAGACCGGACGAGATTACCGACAGCACGGGCTTCGACTGCAGAAATTACGGCATCCTCGAAGGGATCCCGGAAGCGAGACGGCTGTTCGCGGATCTGCTCGACCTGGACCCCGAACAGGTCATCGTCGCGGGCAATTCGAGCCTGAATCTGATGTATGATACGATCGCGAGGGCGATGCTTTTCGGGATGGCCGGTTCCGCCAGGCCGTGGGCTGCGGAGGAGAAGATCACATTCCTGTGCCCCGTGCCCGGGTACGATCGTCATTTCGGCGTGACGGAGAGCTTCGGCATCCGCATGACGGCGGTCCCGATGACACCCGACGGACCCGACATGGACAAGGTCGAGCAATTGGCGGCTGACGATCCTTCCGTCCGAGGGATGTGGTGCGTGCCTCTTTACAGCAATCCCGACGGGATCACCTATTCTGAAGAGACCTGCAGGAGACTTGCCGCCATGCAGACCGCCGCGCCCGATTTCACCATCCTATGGGACAACTCCTATTTCGTACACCATCTGGACGGAAACGCCGATTCGATCCCCGAAATGATCGGCTTGTGCGCCGCGTACGGACATCCGGACCGGGCGTACGAATTCGCCTCCACCTCGAAGGTCACATGGGCCGGCGCGGGGATCGCCTGCGTCGCATCCTCCCGGACGAACATCGATTTCGTCCGGTCGAAGATGAAATACCAGACGATCGGCCCGGACAAGATCAACCAGCTCCGGCATGTCCGGTTTCTACGGGACAGGGACGGCGTCGCTGCCATGATGGACCGGCACGCGAAGATCCTGAAGCCGAAATTCGACGCGGTCCTCCGGATCCTGGAGGAAGAGCTCGGCGGCAGCGGGATCGCACATTGGAATGTCCCACGCGGAGGCTATTTCATCAGCCTGTTCGTCGGGCAGGGCACAGCAAAGGAAGTCGTCAGGCTCTGCAAGGAATGCGGCGTGGAGCTCACGCCGGCCGGAGCGACCTATCCATATGGCATCGATCCGGACGACAGCAACATCCGGATCGCGCCTTCATTTCCCCCTGTGGAGGAGCTTAAGACCGCCATCGGGATCTTCTGCGTCTCCGTGCGGCTGGCCGCCGCGCGAAAGGCATTCCGCCCCTGAGCGGGAGCCGCCTGCCGGCCGTGGGGATGCCGTTCCACAACCGGCGCGCCGGCGCGCACAAGCTGACGATCGGGATCTTCATTGGGGTGCTCCCGCTGCGAGTGGCAATAGAGGACGGCGACACTCCGCTTTCGCTGATCGGGAGAATTGCAGGCGAGGCGTCGGCAAATCTGCGCCACAGTCCCTATTTCTTTCACAACCTCCTGCACTTGCACTCGCACGATGTCCT
>CAZDPQ010000088.1:0-10582 GCA_964507305.1 uncultured Oscillospiraceae bacterium | reverse complement strand
TTTGCCCTGTCGAAATCCGCATAATCACAATGGGCGTTCTCCCGATGGGCAAAATAGGCGTCTTTGATTTCTCCGTGGCAATACCGGAGGACGGGCTGCCGGCATTCCGGGTCGGGGCAGCGCAGGGCTTTGTGACCGCTCGCCCGGCGCACCTCCTTTTCCAGCGGATAGTGTTTCGCGACTTCCGATGCCGATAGGGAGGTGCTATTCCACAATGCGTTATCCATGGATCCACCAGTCCGGCCGTTCAGCCTCAAGGAAAGGGATCGGCTGCATAGGTACGACTTCTATTGTAGATGGACGAGACGTTTTTTTCAAGCATGCCTCAGAACAACGTTTTTCTCCGTAGGATGTTCGATCCGAATATGAATAATTATAAACTAGAAGTTGCAAAACACGCGTCTTCGCTTTTCGCATATGGATTCGTATCCTAAAGGAAAACGGTTCGGAACCAGTCTTTGAAAGCCCAATATGGTAAGATTGTTCAGCTTGCGGCATTTCCGCGGAGCTGCGCGTGAAATATTTGTGAAATCGGCAAAATGAAATTTATACATATTGTACTTGCAAAATGTGCCGCAATATGGTTTAATGGTCCCAATGAAAAAGCCCTGTACAATCTCGGTGAGACGATGCGGGGACGCGGTGCAAAAGGCTCAAAGGCGACTTTACCGATCGCTTTTGGGCCTTTTTATATATAAATAGCATGCAGCGGGAGGAAACAGTATGGAAACAAAGGTCATCCTGGACACCATGTGGGTGCTGATCACGGCTTTTTTGGTTTTTTTCATGAACCTGGGCTTTGCGATGGTGGAAAGCGGTTTCGCGAGGGCGAAAAACACGGTGAACATCCTATCGAAAAACTTCATCGTATTCGCAGTATCGTCGCTCGGCTTCCTGATCCTCGGGTGGGGACTGATGTTCGGCGACGGGAATGGATTCATCGGGCTCAAGGGGCTGTTCATGGCGGGCGGCGCCGATAATTCACCGGCGGTCGGAGACGCATACCGGGGAGTCTATTCGGCGATTTCCTGGACCGGGATCCCGTTCTGGGCGAAGTTCTTCTTCCAGCTGGTATTCTGCGGCACGGCAGCCACGATTGTCTCCGGCGCGGTAGCGGAGCGCATCAAATACATTTCTTTCATCATTTTTTCGTTCTGCCTCACCATGTTCATCTACCCCGTCGTCGGCCACTGGATCTGGGGCGGCGGCTGGCTCGCGCAGATCGGATTCCAGGATTTTGCCGGATCGACCGTCGTGCATTCCATCGGCGGGTGGGCGGCTCTGGCCGGAGTTCTTGTACTCGGGCCGCGTTTCGGAAAATACGGGCCGAACGGAAAAATCAATCCGATCCCGGGCCACAGCATCCCGATCGCGACGATCGGCCTGTTCGTCCTCTGGCTCGGCTGGTTCGGTTTCAATCCGGGTTCGACCATGGCGGCCGATCCGGAAGCCATCGCGCACATCGTCATGACGACAAACACGGCTGCGGTCGTGGCCGTCCTGACATCCACCGCCGCATCGTGGCTCCTCATGGGCAAGCCGGATCTCGGGATGACGATCAACGGCTGCCTGGCCGGGCTTGTGGCCATCACGGCGGGCTGCGCGTATGTCAGCGTGACCAGTTCGATCATCATCGGAGCCCTCGCAGGCATTTTCGTCGTGCTGGCCGTCATGCTGTTTGACCGGATCAAAATCGACGATCCCGTCGGCGCGACTTCGGTGCATCTGGTCAACGGCGTGTTCGGGACCCTCGCGGTCGGGCTGTTTGCGGAAAGCCGGTTCAACGGCGGCGCGGACGGGCTGTTCTTCGGCGGCGGCGCGGCGCTCCTCGGGACGCAGGCGCTCGGTGTGGTCACGGTCGCCGGATTTGTTTTCGCGGTTTCCATGATCGTGTGGGTGGCTATCAAGGCAACGCTCGGCGTCCGCGTGACGTTGAAAGAAGAAATCGAAGGACTTGACATCGGAGAACACGGCAGCCAGGCTTATCCGGAATTTGTTACCCGAAGGGCGATATTTTCGGTGGAAAGCCTTCTTGCGTCCGAGTCCCTGATTGAAAAGATGCCCGGCAGTGCGGATGAAAAAGGATCGGAGAATATCCGGAAAGGAGCATGACCATGAAACATATCAGAGCGATCATCCGGCCGGAGATGCTGGGCACCGTCCGTGCCGCGCTTGAGCAGGCGGGCTGCTACCGCGGGATCACCGTGACCGAAGTCCTGGGACACGGCATGCAGAAGGGCATCGTGCAGGTCTGGCGGGGGGAGAAATACCATTTGGATCTTCTTCAGAAAGTGATGCTGGATATTGTCGTAAAAGACGAGGAGGCGGCGGCGGTCAAGATGGCGATCCTCGAAAACGCGAGGACAGGCGAAAACGGCGACGGGAAGATCTTCATCTACGCGGTCGAAGAGGCGATACGGATCCGGACCGGCGAAGAAGGCGACTCCGCGCTGTAGGCGGTGAGGGTCCCTCAGGGCTTCCGGCGGGGATCCCGGGGATAGGATTTCGGGCGGAGACGGCGTTTCCTGCGCTTTCTCCGGCGGAGGATCACCAGGACGAAAAAGAGAATGACCAGGAGAGCGGCGGAAAAAATCAGGATCGCCAGAATAAGGAGGATCCTGCCGAACACCGGTTCCGGGGCGGAGGAAGACTCATCCCCGGAATCGGTGCCGGCGGTCTCCGCCAGTGAAATCTCCAGGGTGCCGACCGGATGCTCCGTGCCGTCGCCGTAATGGCGGTACAGCGGCAGGACGATGACCTGCTCCGGCGAAACCTCCGTGTTCGCGACAGGGCTCAGGTCGACCGTGCCGTTGTAGCCCGAGGCGTTCTGGGAACAGGTGGCTGTCGTAAAGGGATTCAGCTTCAGCTCCGTGCCGGCGATCGTCAGGGAAGAACCGGTTTCGGCGATCCGCGATGTCACCGCCGCGATCGCGTCGTGCCTGGCGCTGTCGTAGTCGGCGGGATCGACGCGGGTCGTCTCGTACGCGGTGAATCCGTAGTCGAACATGGAAATCAGGTCGGAGTAGCGGGGATCGGAGCTGGAAGCGCCCAGGATGACGCCGACGAGCGTGCGGCCGTCCTTCCGGGCGCCTGCGGCGATGGTGTAGCGCGACATGTCGGTATAACCGGTTTTCCCGCCGATATAATACTCGTAGGCAAACTTTTTCGCCGTGACAAAGCGGTCGCCGTTCTGGATGCTGCGGGGCTCGGCGGATTTGTTGTCCGCGGGGACCTGGTAATAGCGGGTGGTCGATATCTCCGTATACAGGTCGTACTGCAGGGCCGCCGCCATGATCAGCGCCATGTCGTGCGCCGTGGTCAGGTGCTTCGGGTCCGCATAGCCGTAGGGATTCGTGAAATTCGTATGCGTGCAGCCGAGCTCGGCAGCCTTCTGGTTCATCAGCGCGACAAAATCCTTCACGGATCCGCTGACGGCGATGGCCAGCGCCATGGCGGCGTCGTTGGCGGAGATCAGCAGGCTGGCGTACAGAGCTTCTTCCACCGGGATCACTTCGCCGTCGACCAGGCCGAGGCGCATGTAATCATTTGGGATTGTCTCATACATCGCGCGCGTGACCGTGATGGTGCCGGTCAGGTCCAGGTGCTCCAGCGCAAGGAGGACGGTCATGACCTTCGTGATGCTGGCGGGCGAAAGAGGTGTGTCCGGATCGTCCCCGAGGAGGAACATGCCGGACCGGACGTCGTATAGGACGTAGGCTTCGCCGCTGACGGAAGGGGCCGCGGCTGCGGACGGGGCCGCGGAGGAGCTCCGGGATGCCGCCGCGGAGGAAGGCGCGCCGGTACTGGCCAGCAGGAGCGCGGCGGCCGTGCACGCGGAGAGGATGCCTGCGATGGCGCGGCGGGCGCGGCGGCGAACGGATATCGCATGATGGGCTTTTGCGGCAGATGCGAATTTCATTCTATTATGATAGCAGGATTCCGTGAAAATGGGGAGACATGATTGACAAAAAAATGCCGGTATTTTAGAATGCGCGTAGGGAATGAAGTGCTCCCGGGCTTGCGCCGAAATGCCGCGATGGCTGATGACTTCTGCGAATATTCAGAGGTTGTCGGCTTTTTTCATGGAGAGGAGCGCGGAAGGGATTTGAGGAAATACGTATATATCGGCATCGGCGGTTTTGCCGGATCGATCCTGCGGTACCTGGTCCAATCGCCTTCGGTGCCGGCGATTTTTGCGGTGTCTTTCCCCGTTCGGACCCTGGCGGTCAATCTGGCCGGCTGTTTTCTGCTGGCGATGTTCACGGCTCTGGCGGTCGACGCGCTGAGGATCAGCTCCAATGTCAGGCTCGGGATCGCGACAGGTTTTTTCGGTGCTTTCACGACATTTTCGACGGTGTGCAAAGAGCTGGCGGCGCTCGCGCGGCAGGGCAGCGTCCCGGCCGCCGCCTTCTACGGGTCGCTGTCGGTCCTGCTCGGACTTACGGCTGTTTATCTGGGCACCGGCCTTGCCGGACGGATGCTCCGGAAGCCCGACCGGAGCGCGGACGGCCGGCAGGCGCGGCGCGGCGGGCCGGGGAGGGACCGATGAGCATGGATCTGCTTCTGGTCGGCGCCGGCGGTGCTCTGGGGAGTCTCGCGAGATACCGGATCGGCAGAATGATCGCGGATCGGGCTGATCCGGGCTTTCCGGTCCATACGCTCGCGATCAACTTCGCCGGCGCGTTCCTGCTCGGCGCGCTGAACGGCATCGGATCGCAGGGAACGGCTGCCCTATTCGCGGCGGACGGTTTCCTCGGCGCCTTTACGACATTTTCCACTTTCATGTACGAGGGTTTCCAACTTTTCAAGGAGAATGAAAAGAAGAACGCGATCGTCTATATAACTGGTACAATGATTCTTGGGATCCTTGGGTACCTGGCGGGGTTTTCGGCGGCGAAGCGGCTTTGAACGGGGAAAGCCGGGAGGGGGGATGCATATGGATATCAGCGGTCCTTGCAGACTGGTCCGGATCATCATCAACGAGGATTCGATTTATAAAGGGCACAATCTCTACCATGCCCTGGTCCTGAAGCTGAGGGAGCTGGATATCGCCGGCGTCACCGTGTCCAGGGGGATCGAAGGCTACGGGAAGGGAAAGCGCCTTCAGACGGCCAGGATCCTGGACCTGAGCTCGGATCTTCCGGTCATCGTCGAGGCGGTCGATACGCCGGAACGCATCGAGGCGGTCCTGCCGGTCATCGGTGAAATGGTAAAGGAAGGGCTGGTCATGGTTTCGGATGTCCGGGTCGTCCAATATGGGAAAGAGTATTGATTTTTCGGATGCGTGCATGAAAGAGGGACAGGGAAGTGGCCGATAAACCGAAACGGAGCGCGATGAAGCCGGCGCTGGCTTTTATCCTGATCATGGGGATCGTGAGCATGTTTTCGGACATGACGCACGAGGGCGCGCGCAGCATTTACGGGGCCTATCTGAATTTTCTCGGCGTGTCCGCGGCGGCGATCGGATTCGTTACCGGCCTCGGCGAGCTGTTCGGCTACTCGTTCCGGCTGCTTGCGGGCCTGCTGACAGACCGTCTGAAAAATTACTGGACCATGACGTTCATCGGTTATGCGATCAACATGCTTGCCATCCCGGCGCTCGCGCTGGTCGCCCCGAACGGCTGGATCATCGCCTGCGCGCTGATCGTTCTGGAGCGTATGGGCAAGGCGATCCGGTATCCGGCTAAAAATACGCTGGTCTCTTTTGCCGCGACCCAGATCGGCGAGGGGAAGTCATTCGCGATCCAGGAATTTCTGGACCAGATGGGGGCGTTCCTGGGCCCGGTGATCCTTTTCGCGGTGATGGCCCTCAAGCAGGGCGCAGGCTCCCGCGTGATGTATGCCGCGGCGTTTGCCGTTCTGGGCATCCCCGCGCTGCTCACCCTGGCCTCTCTCGGGATGGCCCGCCGCAAGTTCCCGCAGCCGGAAACGATGGATGTTTCGGCCCGTCCGGACGGCAAACTCGTCATACGGGGTTCGTTTTTCGTCTACATGGCGGCCATCAGCATGCTGGCGCTCGGGTTTGCCGATTTTCCGCTGATCACGATGCATATTTCCCGGGAGCAGCTTGTTCCCGCGTCCTCTCTGCCGCTCCTGTATTCGGGCGCCATGGCGGCGGATGCGGTGGCGGCGCTTTTTTTCGGATGGCTGTACGACCGGAAGGGGATCCGCGTCCTGATGCTGTCCAGCGCGCTTTCCGCCGCCTTTACGTTTTTCATTTTCTCTCTGAACACCCTGCCGTTTGCCATGATCGGCATACTTCTGTGGGGAATCGGCATGGGCGCCCAGGAATCCATCCTCAAGGCAGCCGTGACGACGCTTGTACCGCGAAACAGCCGTTCGACCGGATACGGGGTCTTCGAAACGGCTTTCGGCATCTTCTGGTTTCTCGGCAGCTGGCTGATGGGCGCTCTCTATGACCGGGCTCCCGTCTACCTGGTGCTGTTTTCGGTCTGCGCGCAGGCCGCGGCGATCCCGCTGTTCTATCTGACATGGCGGAAGCAGAAAAAGGAGGAAATCCATGAAGATCCTGCCGGGCGTTGAACCATATCGGATCAAAGAGCCTCTTTTCGAAGGGGTCCGCGTGATCATGACCTATCTCGGCGAGCCGTATTCCGCCGAATACATCCAGGGCATCTCCGGAGCGGCTTTCCGCATCGCGACCGGCTGTCCGAGCAGGCCGACCTGCTGCATGATGATGGGGCCTGCGGACCTGATCCGGCTGCTGGGCCATGAATGCCGGGAGATCCCCTGTTTCGGGCCGGCCGGCGAAGACCGGACGGCGGAAATGATCGCCGGGATCCGGGAGGAGATCGACGCCGGGCGGCCGGTGCTTGTCTGGCACGCCTTGACCAGCCTGGAATGGGATGTGGTGTGTGGTTATGACGAGGAAAAGGGGCTGTTCTACGGGCGCGGCTCTTACTGGTGTACGGACAGGGACGGATATCATGCCGAGCCGTGGGACCGGGCGGCAAAGGCCGCCGAGACCTGCGTGGCGCTCGGCGCCCTGGCGGTCGGGGACCGGACGGGCGATTTCGATGCGGAAAGCGCGGAGCTGCGGGCTCTGAGGGATGCCGCGTCTCATGCCGGGACGGTAAAGACCGAACCGGAGGCGGGCGGATGGTATTCCTATGAGGGGCTGCAGGCGTTTCGGAAGTGGGCGGAAGCATATGCGTCGCCCGGGAAGGACCGGGATCTTGCGGATGCGTACTGTTTTGACATCTACCATTCGACGCATGCCGCAGCGCCGGTTTTTTTGCGGGAGATCGCGGGTCATTTCCCCGGTTTCCCGGAGAAAATGTTCCTGAAAGCGGCGGAACATATGGAGGCGGAAGCGGCTGTTTTCGCAGAATGCGCACCGTTCCTGGGCTGGGGATCTCCATGGGGGGTCGACGAAGCCCGGAGCCGGGCCGTCGCGCCCTTGCTGGCGCAGGCGGCGGAGCACTACGCCGATGCGGCCGCATGCCTGGCCGCAGGGCTCGGAGACGAAACGATCGTGAACCGGAAGTGACCGGCCGTCTGTGACGGATCGGATAGAGAAAGGAATGAACAGACCATGGCGGACCGGACCGGAGGAAAAGCCCTGAAGTGCCCGAACTGCGGCGCGAATGCCGAAGCGGACAGCGTCCGGTGCGGCTACTGCGGCGCCCGGCTGATGGCGGCCGCCTGTCCGGCGTGCTTCGGCGCGGTCTTCCTCGGCACGAAGTTCTGTCCGCATTGCGGGGAAGCTCTGGACCGCTCGGACGAAACGGCGGAGCGGAAGATGCCCTGCCCCCGGTGCGGAAAGGACCTTGAGCCGGCGATGATCGGAGAGGTCTGGATCCTTGAGTGCGGAGAATGCGGCGGGATATGGCTCGACAAAGAGACATTCCGGGAGATCTGCGACGTCCGGGATAAGAAGGCTTTGCCTTTTCCCGGGACGGCTTGTCCGGACAGATCCCCCCGCGCGGATAAGCCTGCGCGGATGTACATCCCCTGCCCGGTTTGCGGTGAATTGATGAACCGTAAGAATTTCGCGGGCTGCTCGGGGGTCATCATCGACTGGTGCAGGCAGCACGGGATGTGGTTCGACCGGACGGAGCTGCAGCAGGTCGCCGATTTCATCCGGGACGGCGGCATGCAGAAGGCCCGCGCGATCGAGATCGAAAGACTCAGGGAGAAGCAGAGGGAGCTGGCCGGGCTCGAGGCGGAACAGGACAGCCGGTTCATTCGCGAGCTGATGAGAGAGGCGCCGTCCGGCGCGGCCGATCCCGCATCGGCTGCCGGCATCCTTTTTCTGCTCGGAAGAGGCCTCTTTTCGTGACAGCCGTCAGAGCGCCTTGAGCCCCCGTTCGCCTGTCCGGATGCGCACCGCGTCCGTGATTTCCGAGACGAAGATCTTGCCGTCGCCGATCTCTCCGGAACGCGCGGCATTCATGATGGCCCGGATGACCTGTTCGACACTCCGGTCATCGATCACGATCTCGATCTTGATCTTCGGCACGACGTTGATATCCCGGTGGGTGCCCCGGTAGATCTCCGTATAGCCCTTCTGGCGGCCGCAGCCCATGACCTGGCTGATGGTGATGCCGCGCAGGTCGATTTCCTTCAGGGCTTCCTTGACGTCCTCCAGGCAGGCCGGGCGGATGATGGCGTCGATTTTTTTCATGGCGGTGCTCTCCTTTCCTTTAATCCAGCCCGTTGAAGGACGGGTAGGCGGACTCGCCGTGCTCGGCGATGTCGAGGCCTTCCATCTCTTCCCGCGCGGACACCCGCAGCGGACTGACAAGATTGACCAGCCTGCCGATCGCAAAGGTGACGGCCGCGGACAGGACGATCGTGATGCCGACCGCTTTGAGCTGGGCGATGATCAGGCCGGTGTCGCCGAATACAAGACCGTTCCATTTTGCGTAGGAGTTGATCGATGTACTTGCGAAGAGGCCGGTGGCGATGCTGCCCCAGATGCCGCCGATCCCGTGGCATCCGAACGCGTCAAGCGCGTCGTCGTAGCCGAACTTTTTCTTGATGGCGGTGATCGCGAACCAGCTGATCGGGCTTGCCAGGGTACCGATGACGATCGCAGCCCAGAGCGGGACGAATCCGGCAGCCGGCGTGATCGCGACCAGCCCGACGACCAGGCCGGTGGCCATTCCGACGAGAGTCGGCTTGCCGTTTACGATCATCTCGAGGAAGATCCAGGAAAGCAGGGCGGACGCGGCCGCGGTATTGGTCGTAAGGAACGAGTAGGCCGCGAGGCCGCTCGCGGAGAGGCTGCTGCCCGAGTTGAAGCCGAACCAGCCGAAGAAGAGGAGACCGGCGCCCAGGAGAACAAAGGGAATGTTGTGCGGCGAAGCTTTGGCGACGCCGCTGCTTTTCCTTTTTCCCAGTAAAATGCACAAGACGAGGGCCGATACGCCGGACGAGATGTGGACGACATTGCCGCCCGCGAAATCGACCGCTCCGAATCCGTTGATCAGGCCGCCTTTTCCCCAGACCATATGGGCAAGCGGATAATAGACGCCCAGAAGCCACAGAGGGGTGAAGATCATCAGCGGCCGGAACCGCATGCGTTCCGCGACCGCGCCGGTAATCAGCGCGGGTGTGATGATCGCGAATTTCATCTGGAAAATCGCAAAGACAAGGTGCGGGATCGTACCGGCATAATCCGGGTTCGGCTCCCATCCGACCCCGTTCATGCCGAACCATCCGAGGCCGCCGATGATGCCGGCCCTGTCGGGTCCGAAGCTGAGGCTGTATCCGACAAGGACCCACAGGATCGACGACATCCCGACGATCATAAACGACGACATCATCGTATTGAGAATGTTTTTCCGCCGCACCAGCCCTCCGTAAAAGAAGGCCAGAGCCGGCGTCATCAGCAGGACCAGCATGCTGCAGATCAGCACGTAGGCAGTGTCTCCCGTATTCATCGTTTTCTCCCATCCGGAACGGCTGACGCGCCGCTCCCCGCGCCGGAAGCATAAAAAAAACGGTGCCCTGCCTCATGGCGGAACACCGTTGTCCGGTCGGTCGGTTCATTTTGGAGTCATCATATCAGCAAAACGGCTGTCCGTCAATCAGGATTTCTTCCCATTATTCGCAAATATGTGTATAATCTATGTGGCATCCCGCAAACGGCGCCTCATGAAGGATCCTTGCGGCCCCGAAGGAGCACGGAATGGATATTGCGGATAACAACGGCATGCAGGATGTATGCGCGATCGTACCGTCGCTGAACCCGGACGGGCGTTTCCTCGAAGTCGTGGATCTGCTGTACAGCCGGGGGTTCGGACGGATCCTTGTCGTCGACGACGGCAGCAGGCCGGAATGCCGGGACTATTTCGAGAAGGCCGCCGCGATGCCGCGCTGCACCGTGATCCGCCATTACCACAACCTGGGCAAGGGCCGTGCCCTGAAGACCGCCTTCAACCATTGCCTGAACCACTTCCCGCACCTGAAGGGCGCGGTGACCGTGGACGCGGACAACCAGCACCATATCGACGATGTGGTCCGGTGCGCGCAGGACATGCTCGCCCATACGGACGCGCTGGTGCTCGGCGTGCGGGACTTCCTCTACACCGGCCCCGTGACCGGGGCGCTGATG
>CAZDPQ010000087.1:0-10682 GCA_964507305.1 uncultured Oscillospiraceae bacterium | reverse complement strand
GGACCGACAAGGCGGCGGCGGTGTACGGGGAATTCAACACGGAGCTGAAGGGGATCTGGGATTCGGAGATGGTGCGTCACGAGCGCCTTTCTGAAAACCTGGTCTGCGTGACATACGGGAACGGGATCCGTGTCTTCATCAATTACGGGGATGAAGATGCCGTCGCGGAAGGCGTCACGGTCCCGGCAAGAGGATACAAGGCCACATGACCCGGACCGCGCGGAATGGTCCGGAGGCCTGCCGGAAAGACAGGCCGGATCCTGGAGGTTGTTCAGACATGAAGCATGACAGTACATTGGAGAAAAAGCGCCGCGCGGGGCCTCGCATCCATATCCGGGAACGCTGGCGCATCACCCTCGAAGCCTATTTCTTCATGGCGCCGTTCATCATCGGGATCATCCTCTTCTTCCTGTTCCCGGTCGGGCTTTCCCTGAAGCTGGCCTTCGGGAAGCTGGTGTCGGTGATCGGCCTCAAGATCCAGTTCGCAGGATTCGAGAATTTCATCCGCGCCTTCGTGATCGACGTGTCGTTCATCCCCCTGTTCCTGAGCGCGGTGCGCGACACCCTGATCAAAGTTCCCCTCACCATCGTCTTTTCGCTGGTGATCGCCATCCTGGTGAACAAGAACGTCCGTTTCCGCGGATTTTTCCGCACGGTCTTTTTCATGCCGTTCCTGCTCGGCACGGGCTACATCATGCAGCAACTGCTCAAGCAGGATGTCAGCGGGCGGGCCATCCAGAGCGCGCAGTCGTTTTTCATGCCGCCCGAGGTGCTGGCCTACCTCGGCACAACGATCGGCGGCATCATCAGCGGCTTCTTCTCGATCATCATCGTCATCATCTGGGGGTCCGGCGCGCAGATCCTGCTGTTCCTGTCCGGCCTGCAGGGGATCTCGCCGACCTATTACGAAGCCGCAAAAGTCGAATCCGCGAATGAGTGGGACTGCTTCTGGCACATCACCCTGCCGCTGATCTCGCCGATCGTGCTGCTGTGCATCATCTATTCCCTGGTGGACTCGTTCACGAACATATCCAATCCGGTCCTGCAGTACACCAAGCAGATCTCGTTCCAGTTCAAGCAGTTCGATTACGCGTCGGCCGTCGGATGGATCTATTTCCTGTTCATCCTGCTGACCGTGCTGATCGCGTTCCTGCTGATGCGCGGCACGATGTACACGACGGAAACGCGGGGAGGAGGCCGGAGATGACAGGGCGTGAAAACATAAGAGAAAGTCTCGGCCATCAGCTGCGGAGAGTCCGGGCAGCATTCGCCAATCCCGGGAACTGGCGCGCGAGCCTCGCCCGCCTGGTCACCTACCTCGTGCTGTTCGCCCTCGCGTACATCTGCCTGTACCCTTTCCTGTACATGCTGATCACATCGCTTAAGACCAACGCGGACCTGTTCGATCCGACGGTGAACTGGATCCCCAAAAAGCTCAAGTTCGAAAATTATGTCATGGCATTCAACGCGATCTCTTTCACGCGGAATGTGAAAAACTCGATCATCTACACCCTGTTCGGAACGATAGGGCATGTCCTGAGCTGCTCGCTGATCGGATACGGTTTCGCGCGGTACCGGTTCCCCGGCAGGACACTCCTGTTCGGCATCGTGATCTCGAGCATCATCATCCCGATCCAGACGCTGATCGTCCCGTTTTATCTGTATTATGCCAACCTGAACCTGCTTAATACCTATATCCCCGTGATCCTTCCGACCTTCTTCGGTTTCGGCCTGAGAGGCGCTCTCTTCATCTTCGTGTTCCGCCAGTTTTTCCAGGGGCTGCCCAAAGACCTCGAGGATGCCGCGCGGATCGACGGGTGCGGTTTCGTCGAAACGTTTTTCCGCATCGTCATCCCGATCTCCAACGCCGTCATCCTGGTGTCCACGGTCCTGTCTCTGGTCTGGCACTGGAATGATTTCTACGAGCCCGAGTTCTTCGCGGGACGCGAGGACATGCTGCCGCTGCCGGTCGCGATCCAGACGATCATCCCGCTGCTCGAAAGCCCGGCGAGACTTGCCCAGCTTTTGTCCCAGATGAAGATCCCGGATGTGGAGAAAGTAATCAACAACGCTGTCTTCATGGCGGCGACCGTCATCATCATCCTGCCGATCCTGATCCTGTTCATTTTCCTGCAGAAGCGCTTCATGCAGGGGATCGAACGGACCGGGATGGTGGAGTGAGCCCGGAAAACGCGGCGGACCGGACGCCGTCGACAAAACGAAAGGACCTGGTTATATGCTGCATCATGAGTTCAAAGACCGAAATTCCGAGCGTTACACCATTTCTCTGCGGATCGAGAAGCTGATCCGCGTCCTGCGCGGGCGTTACTTCCTGGCAGGCAGATTTTCCCCGGGAACATTCCGGATCAGGGAAGGGCTGTATTCCTACGGAGAGCTCAACGGCCTCGAATTCGGAACATATGACGGGAAGGAAGAACGCTGGGGCGGACCCAACCGGAATGTCTGGTTCGTCCAGCGGTTTGCCGTCCCCGAAAGCATGGCCGGCCGGCGCGTCTATTACGGCGCGGACCTGACCGACAACGGAGGCTGGTACTGGGGCGCGCCGCAGATCCTCGCATATGTGAACGGCGTCCCGGCGGCCGGCATGGATGTCAATCACCGCGAGATCCTGCTGTCGGATCACGCGTCGGCCGGAGAAGAGTACGAGGTCGCTCTCTGCGCGTTCACCGACCGCATTTTCTATAAAGGCAAAGTCGAGATGAACATGGCGGTCATGGCGGTCAACCCTCTGGCTGAGCAGCTGTACTATGACGTCAAGGTCCCCTATGATGTCGCCATGCTGCTGGACGGGGATGATACACGCCGGATCGACATTCTGGAATACCTGGACCATGCCCTGACCCTCGTGGATTTCCGCCTTCCGCCCGGTGACGCATTCGACGCTACGCTGCGGGATGCCATCGGATGGCTCGGCGCGGAATTCTACGGAAAATTCTGCGGACACGCGGAGGAGACCGTCACCTGCGTCGGCCACACGCATATCGACACTGCCTGGCTGTGGACCCTGGAGCAGACCCGGAAGAAAGTCGCGCGTTCCTTTTCCACGGTCCTCAGCCTGATGCGCGAATACGACGATTTCACGTTCATGTCCTCCCAGCCGCAGCTTTATGAATTCCTGAGCGAGGATCACCCCGAAATCTTCAGCCGGATCCGTCCATACGCCGAAAGCGGGCGCTGGGAAGCGGAAGGCGGCATGTGGGTGGAAGCCGATACGAACATCACCGGCGGCGAATCGCTCGTCCGCCAGTTCCTGTTCGGCAAACGCTATTTCAAGGAGCATTTCGGCGCGGACAACCGGATCCTCTGGCTGCCGGATGTTTTCGGCTACTCCGGTTCCCTGCCGCAGATCATGAAAAAGTCGGAGATCGACTACTTCATGACGACGAAAATTTCCTGGAACGATTACGACAAACTCCCGTATGACACCTTCCGCTGGCGCGGCATCGACGGGAGCGAGGTACTGTCGCATTTCATCTGCACGCAGGATTACCGGTCGCCCGAGGGCAAATTCATCACGACCTACAACGGGGACCTCAATCCTTCCTCGGTGATGGGCGCATGGAAGCGCTACCAGCAGAAAGACCTGAACCGCGACATCCTGCTGTCGTTCGGCCACGGGGACGGAGGCGGCGGCCCCACGAGGGAAATGATCGAGTGCGGGAGGCGGATGAGCAAAGGGATCCCCGGATGCCCTGCCGTCCGGTTCGGCACCGCGCTGGATTATTTCCGGAAGCTGGACAAGGAAGTTTCCGGCCGGAAGCGGCTCCCGGTGTGGAGCGGCGAGCTTTATTTCGAATACCACCGCGGGACCTACACATCGATTGCGAAAATCAAGAAAAACAACCGCAAAGCCGAGATCCTGCTGCAGGAGACCGAATGGCTCGGCAGCATGGACCGCCTGACGCGGCGCGCGCCTTATCCCCGGGAGGAGATCAACGCCGCCTGGAAGCTGTTCCTGCTCAACCAGTTCCACGACATCCTGCCCGGATCGTCCATCAAGGAAGTGTATGAAGATTCGGACGCGCAGTTCAGAACGATTTTCAGGGAATGCGGATCGCTGCGCGATGCCGCCGCCGCGTCGGTCGCCGGCGGGATCGGCCTCGGGGAGGAATCCCTGGTGGTGTTCAATTCCACCGCGTACCTTCGCTCCGATGTTGCGGAAGCCGTGATCCCGTACGAGCGCTTCGGGATCTTCGACGGAGACCGGCCTGTTCCGTGGCAGAAGACTGCGGAAGGAACAACGGTTTTCTTTGTCCGGGATGTCCCTCCGAAAGGATACAAAACGTTCACCCTGCGGAAATCCGGCGGGAATGACGCCGGTACGACGCCGCCCGCCTCCCCGCTGTCATCCGGCGCGGCGAAAGCCCCGCGCAGCCTGACGACGGCGTTCTGGCACATGGAGCTGGACGGGAACGGCAATATCGTATCCCTGTCCGACCGGAAAAGCGGGAAGGAATATGCGGTCCCGGGCGAACCGATGAACCGGCTCTGCGCGTTTGAGGACATGCCGCCCGGCGATGACGCGTGGAACATCAACGCCTATATTTATGATAAATCCTGGAACCTCGACGAGGTCCGGTCGGCGGAAGTCACGGAGAGCGGCCCCGTGCGCACCGTCGTCCGCATCGAACGGCCGTTCATGCGTTCGTCGGTCCGCCAGGAGATCATCCTATACGAAGGCATGCCCCGGATCGACATCCGCAGCCGCATCGACTGGAAAGAAAGCAATATCCTGCTGAAAGCGGATTTCCCCGTCGATGTCAATGCCGTTCGGGCCGCCTACGACATCCAGTTCGGCAACATCGAACGGTCCACCACCACCAACACGACCTGGGACTTCGCCCAATTCGAGGTTTCCGCCCACCGCTGGGCCGACCTTTCACAGGAGGATCACGGACTCTCGGTCCTGAACGACTGCAAATACGGGTACGACATCAAGGACCGCCATCTGCGCATCACGCTCCTGAAATCGGCTGTCTATCCGAATCCGGACGCGGACAAGGAAGTCCACGAATTCACCTATTCGATCTATCCGCATGCGGGAGGCTGGCGGAGTGCCGGCACCGACGAAGCGGCGGCGTTCCTGAACTGCCCGCTCCTGGTGCGTGCCGAACAGCCTCACCCCGGCCGCCTTCCGGCGGAGTATTCCTTCGTGCGGACCGGCTGCCGGAACGTCGTGATCGACACGGTCAAGCAGGCGGAAGATTCCGGGGACACCGTAGTCCGCCTTTACGAGAACCACAACGCGTCGGCGCAGGCCGAGCTTACCTTTGCCGGCAGGATCCTCGATGTCCGGGAATGCGACCTGATGGAAAACGAGATCTGCGCGATCCCCCACGGCGAGCATGCCGTCACGGTCGGGATGGCTCCCTATGAGATCAAGACGCTCCGCATCACATGGGAGGAGAACCCCGCATGAAAAAGCATGGAACATCCCGGAGAGCGGGCCGGACGCCGAGGAACATTTTCCGGATAGCCCTTCCGGTCCTTTGCGCTTTCGGCCTGGTCGCGGGCATGGCGTCCTGCGGCATGGCGAAATACGCATTCCCCGAAGGAGGTAAACAATCGTTGAAAGAATTAGAGAAAAACGCGCCGGTGATTTCTTCGGATCCGGGAGACTGGGATCTGGGTACGGCATGGAAATCGTCCGCCGACGAATACGGCCGCATGACCTTATCTGCCGATACGGAAAGCATTGCGTCCTGCTGGTATTCGGCGGCGGATCTGTCGGATTCCTGGTTCGCCGCCATGCGGGTCTCGCTGCTGACCACCCATGCCGCGGACGGAGCGGCGGAGGTCCTGTTCGGCACCGGGAAGGGACAGGCGGCCTTCCGTCTCAAGATCATGAGTTCCCCCGGGGGGTTCAGCAAGATCAGCTTCAGCGCCATGTCCGCCGGCAAAGAGATCGCGGTCCTCAACAGCGGATGGATCCCGGGCAGGAACACGGAATTTTTCGTCAATGCCATGAAAGAGCCCGGCAGCAGCCCGATGGTGTTCCAGATTTTCGGTGACGAAGGACTGACTTACCGGTTCGACACCACCGGCCTTGCCGGCGGATCCGCCGATATCCGGAAGATCGGGCTCGGTGCTTATAAAGCAGGTGTTTCCGTCACCAAATTTGCCGTCAACCCGCGGTACAACACTTATGGCGATTACACACGGATGGCGCGGGGCGCGATGGACGATCTCCTCTTCCATTTCTGGAAGGGCGGACCGTCTAAAGGGAACATCCTCCCGACCTGGAACGGATACCCGTCGGACGTCCTGCCCGACGCACGGGGCGGTCTCTGGGAACGCGGCATGATCATGCTCTGCATGGACAGCCTGTATAAAATCACCGGCGACCCGATCCTGAAAGAACGGATCATGGCCGAATGGTGGCGGATCAAGCGGCTCTACACCGCGGAGGAGCTCGAAGCGGCCGGCTCGAACCTGCATCCGGCAAACGACGACTGCGGATGGCACGCGAACCTGTATCTCCTGTGCTATGAATACACCGGCGACGCGTATGCGCTCGAACGGGCGGCCGGCATGGTCCGGAACACCTACGCCCACTTCATGGACGATGCGCTCGGCGGCGGACTGTGGTACAACAATGACAGGTCGTACAAATCCCTGTACCAGCTCGGCGTGATCCTGGCTTCGCTCCAGATATACAAATACACCGGAGACCAGGAAATCTACGACCTGGCCGTTAAAAATTATGAATGGACCGAACAGACGCTCCTGCGCGAAGATGATGTCTACTGGTGCGAAGTGAACGCGAACGGCCCGGTGGGAAAAGAGCGGCCCGGCGACATAAAGCTTGCGGGAAGCATCTCTTTTCTCGGAGGCAATATGGCCATGAGCGTCGCGCATGCCCGGATGTACGAGATCACGGGGGATAAAAAGTACCTGGACCGCGCGATCCGGACGGTCAAGGGCATCACGAAGGTGTTCGCGACGGACACGGGCGTGTACCTCAATGACCGGGACGCCTGGGCCAACGGCACGTTCATGCGGCTTTACGCCACGGAAGCCCTGACGCTTCCGGGCGTGCCGGAAGACTGCATCGACATTGCCTTCCGGACCGCCGAGTCCATCTATAAGAACGACCGGACACCCGACGGGTATTACGGCGGCTGCTGGCAGGGACCGGCCGACGGCCCGGGCTCCCGCTGGAGCATGATCGGGAGCCGTCCGCAGCAGACCATGACATCCGGCAGCACCGTCAACATCCTGATGGGGGCGGCGCTGCTCGAGGCTTTGAATGATGGCGGAACGGGGGGCTGATCCATGAAAAAGAAAGTGTTCGCCCTCACGGCTCTTCTGCTGCTTTCCCTCGCGGTCCAGGCCGCCGCCGCGTCCGCGGATTTCCCGCTGACCGGGCCGGTCCGTGATGCGGGCAGCGATCCGGCCCTCGACCCCGCCAACTGGAAACTCGGGGCGAACTGGACGATGGACAATCAGGGAGGTACCATGATTTTTTATTCCGACACCTCAACCGACGGCATCCTGTGGTTCGAAAACGAACAGCTTGCCGGAGCCTGGCAGATCCGTTTCTCCGTCGAAATGCTGACGACGCCGGACAGCGAATCCTCCGTCAAGATCCTGGTCGGTTCGAACGGAAAAGCCTCCAAATACAACATCCTGATCACCCGGCATCCGGCGGGGCTCAATTCCGTTTCGGTGATGCTCAACACGGGGATCACCCTGCTGCGGAGCGGCTGGATCACGGGCGGCGACAGGGCATTCGACATCACGATCACCCATCCTGCCGCAGATGCGAGAAACCTGATCCTTAACATCGTAGGCAACAACACGTTCCGCTACACGGAAACCACGCCGGTCATGTTCGATGCCAATAAGCCTGTCAAGGGATTCGGCATCCAGGGGACGGATTTCGATCTTCTTGTCCGGGACTTGTCCGTCAACGGCGCGTATGCACAGGATGGCCGGTATACGGCGTATGCCCGGACAGGGATCGGCGACATGATCTCGAACTACTGGACCAAAGGGCCCGGCGAAGGCCATATCCTGCCGACCTGGTGCGGCTATCCTTCGGAAAATCTCCCGGACAGCCGCGGGATGCTCTGGGAGCGGGCCATGATGGTGCTTCCGATGTATTCGTTCTACCGCGTGACGGGGGATGCCCTGATCCGCAAGAGGCTGACGGCCGAATGGGATTTCATCCGGTCATCCTATACGGATGAGGAGCTCTGCGCAGCGGGATCCGGGCTGCATCCGGCCGTGGACGACTCCGGCTGGGCCGCGATGATGTACACCGCGCTGTACGCCGTCACCGGGGACAGCCGCGCGCTGCGCGCGGCACAGTCCATGGTGGACAACGCGATGGCGCGGTGGCTGGACGATGAGATGGGCGGCGGACTGTGGTACAAGGACGAGCGCAGATTCAAGTCTGTCTACCAGTGCGGGATCGTTACGGCGGCGCTGAACATCTATGAGCTTACCGGCGACGAGGGATACCGCGACAAGTTCCGGACCCTGTACGAATGGATCGAGACGGGGCTGCGGAGAGATGACGGGCTCTACTGGGTCAACCGCCTGCCGGGCGGGCCTGAAGGGGCCGGCAATCCCGATGCGATCCGCGAAACCTCCAGCGTGACCTGCCTGATGGGCAACATGGCGATGGCGTCGATCAACGCGCGTCTGTTCAAGATGACGGGGGATGATGCATACAGACAGCTCGCGCTGGCGACCGCAGAGGGGATCTATCAGAAGGAACGTTCAACAAAGGGGATCTATCTGGATGACAGAGATGCCTGGGCCAACGGGACGTTCGCGGCCGACTGGGCGATCAATGTCCTGACGCTGCCCGGCGCGGACGAAAAATACAGGGATTGCCTGTACGCAACGGGCGATTCGATCGCGGCGAACGCCCGGACCCCGATGGGATTCTACGGAGGCTCCTGGGACGGACCGGCCGAGGGGATCGGATCCGCGTGGTTCTGCGCGGGAAGCAGGGCCCAACAGATCATGACAAGCGGAAGCACTGTCAATATGCTTGTGGCGGCAGCCGCAGCGGAGATATACGGAGGAAAATGATGATGAAAAGGACACGTGGGATCGGCACACGAGCGGCCGCACTGGTGACCAGCCTGTTTGTGCTGGCCGGAGCGATGGCCGGATGCGGCTCTTCCGTGAAGAGCGTGATCGGCGAGAACATCGGCAAAGCGGAGGCGATCGATTTCTCGGCGAGCTGGATCAAGGACAAGAAAGCGTTTATCAAAGACGAGGAAGGATGGAAGATCGGTTTCATGGGAAAATCAGTGAAAATCACGAGCGGATCCGTCCCGGAATCGGCCGCGTGGTATGTCGGCTCGCCGATGGCGGATCAGTGGGTCCTGACAACGCAGATCATCTTCTCGGGCATTAAGGGAAAAGACAGCTCGGCCGAGATCCTGCTTGCCTCGGAGGACAGGGAAGAACTCCTTTCGTTCCGCATGGACCGGCAGGCGGACGGCCAGGTGCGCGCCACGATGACAGCGCTGAAACCCTCGGAGAAGGTCATCGCCCAGACCGGTTATGAGAAGACCAAAGATTCGGTGTTCGACATCACGATTTTCAACACATCGGACGACGGCCGCCTCCAGATCCATGTGATCGGCGAGAACGGCTACTCGTATCATGTCAAAGCCGACGCGGCCGATGCGTCCGTCCTGGCTTCGGTCGGCACCTTCGGCTACCGCGCGTCTTTGCCCGGGATCAATTTCCATATCATCGGCCTGAACAATTCGCCCGGAGCGACCGGCATGCTGCAGGGGATCGCGCTGACCGCTCTCAATGACCTGTACGCGAATTTCTGGAGGGGCCCCGCGGACACCGGGAATATCATGAAAGAAGACCACGGCTACGAGACCCAGGGCCGGCAGACCATGATCTGGGCTCACGCAATGATGCTGTTCGGGATGGAAAGCATGTACCTGACGACCGGCGACGAGGACATCAAGACCCGCATCACCGCACAGTGGAATTTCACAAAGGATAATTTTACGGAAGAGGAACTGACCACTCCGGGCCGCGCGCCCAACATCGCGGTGGACGACGCCGGGTGGGATGCCATGGCATACATGGTTTTCTACCGCATCACAGGGGATCCTTACGCGCTGCAGATCACGAAGGGCGTGCTCGAAAAATCATATGATTTCTGGAAAGACGGTTCCACGGAGAACGGTCTCTGGTATCTGCGCAACGATAACCCGCTGCAGAGCTGCAAATGGAAGTCGATCTACACGACCGGCCTCATGCTGGCAGCCCTGGAATATTACGAGGTCACCGGGGACGAGGCGATCTACGGCGATACGCTGGCGATTTACGGCTGGATCGAACAATACCTGCTTCGCGACCAGGTGAAGCAATACGGCGACCTGACCGTCAGCGCGACGGACAATCTGTACTGGGCCGATTTCAACGTCGACCGGGAAGACCGTTCCGACGTGACCGGTCCGGATGGAGCGACACGCCCGGATGACATCACGGAGGCCGGAAGCGTTTCGTTCCTCGGAGGCAATATGGCCATGGCGGTCATCCATGCCAAACTGTATAAGATCACCGGCGATGCCAAATACAAGGAGCGTGCCCTGGAGACGGTCCGCGCGATCGACGACGGCCCGTACAACAACCACGGGGTCTACCTTGATGACCGGGATGCCTGGACCACG
>CAZDPQ010000086.1:0-10754 GCA_964507305.1 uncultured Oscillospiraceae bacterium | reverse complement strand
GCAGCCGGATCGCAATGACAGGCACGCCGATCGAGAACCGGCTATCCGAGCTGTGGTCCATCAGTGATTTTCTGAATGCCGGTTTGCTTGGCAACGCCAACGAGTTTAAAAATCTTGTCAATCAAATGCAGAATGCAGAGGATTATTCCAGAATACGGAACATCATCAGCCCTTTCATTTTGCGGCGTTTGAAGACCGATAAAAATATCATATCTGATCTGCCGGAAAAAATCGAAATGAAAAACCATGTCAGCTTGTCGAAGAAGCAAGTGGTTCTTTATAAGTCGCTTGTCGATGAAATTGCCGTCAAGCTGGAATCTTCCGAAGGGATCGAGCGGAAGGGACTGGTTCTTGCGAGTATCATGAAATTCAAGCAGATCTGCAACCACCCGGACCAATACCTTGGGGGAGCATCTTTTAACGCTGCGCACAGCGGCAAATTCGAGCTTCTTGCTGAAATCTGCGAAACGATCCGCGAAAAGCACGAACGCGTCTTGCTGTTCACTCAATTCCGTGAATTGACAGAGCCGCTCGCACTGTATCTAGAAAGCATTTTCGGCCGAAAAGGATTGGTTTTGCACGGGGGAACACCTGTCAAGAAACGCGCGGAACTGGTTGCGCAAATGAATGGCAGGGAATATGTTCCGTTTATGGTTCTTTCGCTGAAAGCCGGCGGTGTGGGCCTTAATTTAACGGGAGCCAGCCATGTGATCCATTTTGACCGTTGGTGGAATCCCGCCGTAGAGAACCAGGCGACAGACCGTGCGTACCGGATCGGTCAGAAACAGAACGTCATGGTACATAAATTCATTTCGATGGGGACGATCGAGGAAAAAATCGACCGTATGATGGAAGAAAAACAGAAACTAGCCGGAGATATCATTGCATCTTCCGGAGAACAATGGATTACCGAGATGGATAATGCCGAACTGATCAAGCTTTTTACGCTGGCATGATGGAAAGGATAGACGATGTGGGATCATTATGGATATAAACCCCGCAGAAAAAAAGTGAAGGTCGATCCCCGGAAGCAAGTTGACGCATTGTCAAAGAAGTTCACGGATATCCATCCGGTAACGATCGAAGGCACAAAGATTGCTAAAACCTGGTGGGGCCGGGCATGGAATGATAACCTTGAGAGTTATGCGGATTTCACAAACAGGATCGCCCGCGGGCGCAGCTATGTCCGCAGCGGCGCCGTTCTGGATCTGAGGATCGGGACCGGAGTGGTAAAAGCCCTTGTTCAGGGCAGCCGCCGTTCCCCTTATGAGGTTACGGTTTGCATCAAACCTCTGGCACAAGCGGTATGGGACCATATCATCGAATGCAGCAGCCACCGGATTGAGAACATGAAGGTCCTTATGGAAGGCCGATTTCCCCAGGAAATGGCGAATCTGTTTACCATAAAAGGGAAGGGGCTTTTTCCCGCTCTCGGGGAAATAGCTTTTTCATGTACTTGTCCGGACCAAGCGGTGATGTGCAAGCATGTGGCAGCGGTCCTTTATGGGATCGGCGCCCGTTTCGATCAGGATCCAACCCTGCTGTTCCAATTGCGCAATATTGATTTTGCCGTTTTTTTGAAAAAATCCATCGATGAAAAAATGCGAAGCCTTCTGAAGAATGCCGACTGCAGGACCGACCGGGTCATCGAGGATACCCTCGCGAAAGAACTGTTCGGGCTCTGACCGATAGCGTAACGTAGTTGATAGGACAGGCAGGCTCGCACATCTTTTGTATGCCCGAAAAGGTCATGATCAAGAACCTAAAAATGTCAATAGTAAACACAATAAAATTCATAAAATTTTACCGCAATTTTCCTCTTAGCTTTGATATAATAAAAACAGGTCGAAAAATCGACAAAATATGGACAAATCGTACAGAAAGGGGAAGGGAAAATGTCAAAGCTAAGCATTATCGAGGGAATCGGAGAAACGTATGAGGCAAAACTTGAGGCGGCCGGGGTGAAGTCCGTCGAAGCACTCCTCACCGCAGGTGCCACCAAGAAGGGCAGGGCCGAGCTGGCGGAGAAGGCGGATATCTCGGAGAAACTGATCCTCAAGTGGACGAACCACGCGGATCTGGCCCGGATCAAGGGGATCGGGGGCGAATATGCCGAGCTGCTGGAGGCTTCCGGGGTCGACACGGTGCCGGAGCTTGCGATGCGGAAAGCGGAGAATCTTTTCAAGAAAATGCAGGAAGTCAACGAGGCCAAATCCCTTGTCCGGAAACTTCCCACCGAGGCGCAGGTCAAAGACTGGATCAAGCAGGCCGGCGAACTTCCGCGCGTCATGCAGTATTAAGCAGAAGGAGATGGGATGGGCATGGATATCAAAGGCAAGATCGATCAAATCGTGAAAAAAGTCTAGGCGGATAAAGATTTCGCCGCGAAATTCACGAAAGATCCGATCAAGGCGGTCGAGTCGGTCCTCGGGATCGACCTGCCGGATGATCAGATCAAGGCTGTGGTCGATGGGGTCAAGGCCAAATTATCGCTGGATAAGGCGGGCGGTCTGCTGGGCAAAGTCAAGAAGCTCTTTTGACCGCTGGCCCAGGACCGGCATCCGATTGCCGTTTCCGATTCCAAACAAAGCCCGTGCGCCTGACGGATCGGCAGAAGCCTTTCCGTCGGGCACACGGGTTTTTTCTTGCGCGCCGCGCGCGGCGCTTCAGCGCAGGCTGTTCAATACTGTATGAACTTGTCGCCGGAGACCCCGCAGATGCTGCATTTCTCCGGGCGGAACTTCTCGATGTTGCCGCAGACCGGGCACAGGTAATAAAATACTTCTTCCGCGGAATCCAGGTTTTCCAGGGCTTCCTGATACAGACGCGCGTGTACTTCCTCCGCCTTCATCGCGAAGGTGAAGGATAAAAGGGCGGATTTGTTGCCCTCGGCTTCGGCCTGTTTCACGAAATCGGGGTACATCTCCTTATACTCGTGGGTTTCGCCCGCGACGGCATCCTTGAGGTTGTCCGGCGTGGTGCCGATTTTGCCTGCGACCTCGAAATGCTTGAGGGCGTGCAGGGTTTCGGCGTCCGAGGCTGCTTTGAAAAGCTTGGCGGCATTCAGCTTTCCGTCCTTTTCGGCCTTCCGTGCATAAGCCAGATACTTGCGGTTGGCCTGCGATTCGCCCGCAAATGCCGCCATCAGGTTGTCCTGGGTTTTACCGACGCTCATTTTCTTTTCCTCCTTGACGGGTTGCGATTGCAGTTTGTTCAGCAGCTGTTCCGCTGCCTGCCGGGGAAATCCTTCCGGTTGTTCTTTATCCAACAGCGACTGGAGAAAAGCCGCGGCATTCGCGCTCTGGGGAAGCATGTATCCGGCTTCCCGAAGCAGGTCCTCGGCCATCAGGCGGTTGGACAGGCTCAGCGCTTCCGCGAGCCTGCGAAGATTCGGGTTGTCCGTGCCCCGGGCGATGTCCGCGGCAAGCGTTTCCTGCCGGACCTTGCTTTCCGCCAGCGCCATCAGCGCCTGTCGGATAGCCGAGGTCTTCTCCTGCTGGGCCGGGTATTTGTCCGGAACCAGCGAGATGGCGTGGGAAGGGCATGCGTCAACGCACGCGCGGCAGCCTTCCACGCACCGCACGGCGTCGATCTGGCCGGTCTCCGTATCCGTCGCGCCGGTCGGGCAGACATACAGGCAAAGGCAGTCTTTGGTGCATAATGTAATATTCCGGACCGCGTGCATGGTTCTACCTCCTTTTGATTTCGCTGATTTTCCGGTTCGGGACCTTGCAGACGGGACACACCGCGGGAAGCTCGTCGCCGATGTACACGAATCCGCAGATGTCGCATACATAGATGCGCGTGTTTTCGAGCAGCGCGTCCTGCTGTTTTTCGTACCGGTCGAGGAGCGAAAGAAGGATCTTCGTCACTTTTTCACTCCAGACGAGCGCGCGGAGCGCACCGCGGTCCGACACGCCCGATGCGGCTGCGGAAGCCTGCGGGTAACGCGCGGCAAGATCCTCCCCGATCTGCGATCCGATATTCTCCATCCGGGATTCGCCCTCCGGCCGGCTCTTCGACCGGTAGAATTCAGCCAACTGACCGAACCATTCGGCTTCTTCGGGTCGGTACTGTTTTTCGCATCCCTTGGCAAGATTGGAGCACAGGGCGCTGATTTCTCCGAACGAAAGCTCGCGCAGGTCGTCCGGTTCCGCCGTCCGATTTTCCACGCCGCCCGGGATGGCGTCCGCCGTCCGATCCCCCGCGCCGCCCGGGCCGGCAGTATCGTCCGCCGACGGTCCGGCCTTTTCCTCCTCGAAATCGGCCTTTGATGCTCCGCAAACGGGGCATATCCAGTTTTCGGGGACATCCTCCCATTTCGTCCCCGGAGCGATCCCGCTGTCGGGATCGCCGGCGGCTTCATCGTAGATGTAGCCGCACACCATGCAAATGAATTTTCTCAATGCATACCCCTCCTTTCCGTTGTGACACTTCTTACGCGAGGTCGAAACGATCTGCGTTCATCACCTTATTCCACGCCGACACAAAATCGGCCAGAAATTTATCGTGCGCGTCATCCGAAGCATACACCTCCGCGATCGCCCGAAGCTGCGAATTCGAACCGAAGATGAGATCAGCCCGCGTCGCAGTCCACCGGAGTGCTCCGTCAGCGCGGTCATGTCCTTCGAACAGGTTTCCATCTCCCGGAACTGCTTTCCAAACAATATCCATATCCAGAAGATGTGTGAAGAAGTCATTGGAGAGCGTCCCCGGCCTGTCCGTCAGGACCCCGTGGCGGGTCTGTCCGTAATTGGCATCCAAGACCCGCAGGCCGCCGACCAGGACCGTCATCTCCGGTGCGGTAAGGGTCAGCAGCTGCGCGCGATCCACGAGGAGCTCTTCCACGGAAGCAGAGAACGAACCCTTGAAGTAATTGCGGAACCCGTCGGCTTTCGGCTCAAGAACCGCGAAGGAATGCACATCGGTCTGCTCCTGCGATGCGTCCGTACGGCCCGGTGTGAAAGGCACGGAAATGTCGTATCCGTCTTCGCGGGCGGCCTGTTCGATACCCGCACAGCCGCCGAGGACGATCAGGTCGGCGAGCGAGACTTTTCTGGCCCCGGAAGCGCTGCGATCGAACTCGTTCTTTATTTCCTCGTAGACCTGCAGCACCGCGTTCAGCCGGGTCGGCTCGTTGACTTCCCAGTCCTTCTGCGGCGCCAGGCGGATGCGGGCTCCGTTGGCGCCTCCGCGCTTGTCGGAACCGCGGAACGTCGAGGCGGATGCCCACGCGGTTGTCACCAGCCGGGATGCCGAAAGGCCTGATGAAAGGATCTTTTTCTTGAGATCGGCAATATCGTTTTCATCGATCCGCTCGTGATCTTCCGCGGGCAGCGGATCCTGCCAGATCAGATCTTCTGCGGGAACCTCGGGACCGAGATAACGCGAACGCGGTCCCATGTCGCGGTGGGTCAGCTTGAACCATGCGCGGGCAAAAGCGTCGGCGAATTCATCGGGGTGATCGCGGAAATGCCGGGCGATCGGCCCGAAGACCGGGTCCATCCGCAGCGAAAGATCGGCTGTGGTCATCATGGGCGCGTGTCGTTTGGCAGGATCATGGGCATCCTCCACGGTGTCAGCCGCAGCCGGATCCGACGGGATCCACTGCCAGGCGCCGGCGGGGCTCTTGACCAGGTTCCAGTCGTACTTGAAAAGAGTGTCCAGATAGCCCATGTTCCAGCGGGTCGGCCGGGGTTTCCAAGCTCCTTCGAGGCCGCTTCCGATCGTATCCCCGGCCTTGCCGCTGCCGAACCTGCTCTTCCATCCGAGCCCCTGCTCCTCCATGGGAGCGGCTTCCGGCTCGGGGCCCACATGGGTCGCGGGACCGGCGCCGTGGCATTTGCCGAAGGTGTGCCCGCCGGCGATCAGCGCGACGGTCTCTTCGTCATTCATGGCCATGCGGGCAAATGTCTCCCGGACATCCCGGCCGGAAGCGACCGCGTCGGGCATGCCGTTCGGCCCTTCCGGATTCACGTAGATCAGGCCCATCTGGACCGCTGCCAGAGGATTTTCCAGTTCGCGGCCGCCGGAATGCCGCTTGTCGCCCAGCCATTCCGCTTCGGCACCCCAGTAGACATCCTCCTGCGGCTCCCAGACATCTTCGCGGCCGCCCGCGAAGCCGAAAGTCTTGAATCCCATGGACTCCAGGGCGCAGTTGCCTGCAAGGATCATCAGATCTGCCCAGGATATTTTCCTCCCGTATTTCATCTTGACCGGCCAAAGCAGCCGGCGTGCCTTGTCGAGGTTGACATTGTCCGGCCAGCTGTTCAGCGGCGGAAAACGCTGGGTCCCGTCCCCCGCTCCGCCGCGGCCGTCGCCCATCCGGTATGTGCCGGCGCTGTGCCATGCCATCCGGATGAACAATGGCCCGTAGTGGCCGTAATCGGCGGGCCACCAGTCCTGGGAGTCGGTCATCAGCGCGTACAGGTCCTTTTTCAATGCCTCATAATCCAGCTTCTTGAATTCGTCGGCGTACCGGAAGCCCGGTCCCATCGGATCGCTCCGCTCGGAATTCTGATGAAGGATTTTCAGGTTCAGCTGGTTCGGCCACCAATCCCGATTCGATGTTGCGCCTGAAACGGCACTTCCGGGATTTCCTGATGCCGGATTTTTCATCTCGTCCATTTTCGACCTCCTTTTCTGATAACACCTGTGTTTTACCTCGTGATCCGGTCCTGACAGGATTCCTCTTTTGCCTCATCACTGCGGTCATCCGCTGTGTCCGTTCTGGAAAAACAATCCGGGCAAAGCCCGTTGAAATAGACATTCTTATTGAGAATTCTGCAATCCCGGAGATCCGGGGAAGACAATTTGTCAATGTCGAGGGTGAAGTCCCGGATCTTTCCGCATGCATCACATTGGAAATGGCCGTGTCCCTGCGTTCTGAGATCGTAACGGATTTCGCCGTCTTCGATCGTGAGAGCTTGTGTCAGGCCGGCTTCGGTCAGGACGCGCAGCGTGGTGTAGACGGTGGTTCTTGATAATGTCGGGATATGCTTCTGAAGGGCTGTGAAAACCTGGTCGACGGTCGGATGAGACAGGTTCCGGCGCAGATATTCCAATACCATGAGCCGTTGATAGGAGAGCCGGATATTCCGGGACTTCAGTTCTTTCTCCAGTTCTTCGAGGGAGGGCTGATGCAAAGGACCCACCGCCTTTCCGTATCGATCTGGAAAATCGTCAATGATAATCAATGTCAAGTTGTGTCTGTTACAATTTATTATATCGCACGCACCCATACCGGGCAAGCGGATTCATGGGGTTGATCGTCAAGCAGAAGCAAGATGTATTGTTGGAAAATTTATGACTCCGGTGTTTCGCCGAGCGCTTCGAGCAGATATCGGTCGAAAAGGTCGCTGTGGGTTTCCATCGGGCAATGGCCGGCGTCCGGGATCACGCGTAGCTGCATCGAAGGGATGAGGGATTGCAGCTGATATGCTTCCGCGATAGGTACCACGGTGTCTTTTCCGCCCCAGATCGCAAAGACGGGTGATGACAGGCCTTTCAGCGCATCGGCGCGGATCCGCGTCGAGGTGCGCATCATATCCGCGAGAGCGCCTTCCGTCCCGTCCAGCAGCAGGGGCTTCAGATAGCCGTCGAGCGCGGCAGCGGAAGGGGCGGAGCCGTACGCATATGCAAGGAAAGAGGCGACGCGTTCTTTTTGGAAAAAGAGGTGCCGGCAGAGCACTTCGATCCACCGCCCGGCAGGCGGATAGCGCATCAGGAAGCGCAGGGGGGTCACGCTTGTCAGGACGGCGCCGTCGGCCAGGATCACGGAACGGGTCCGGTCGGGATCCGCCAGCGCCATGGCGGTCACGGTGCCGCCGCCCATGGAGTGGCCTGCCAGATCCCACGGATCCTCCGCAAAATCCCGCAGGCTGCCGTCCGAAGCTGCCGCAAGGTCGGCGTCCGCCCGATCCAGAAACCGCCACAGCAGGGAGGCCCGGTTTTCCTGGGAGTGGTCGATCCCCCGCCGCCGGTCGCTGTAGCCGAAGCCGGGAAGATCCGCGGCCAGGACGGCAAATCCCTCGCCGGCCATGGCGGCCGCGCTGTTCTGCCAGCTGAACGTGGACGCCCCGAACCCGTGGACCAGCAGAAGCTTTCCCCGGGCGGCGCCCGCATCCGGCAGCCAGAGCCGGTAGTGGAGGAGGACTCCGCCGATTTCTGCTGTCCTGCTTTCCGGGAAAGGAGCGGGCATTTCGTCCGGCGCTTCGGTGACCGGAAAAAAATACGGGAAGACGCTCGCGAGCAGCAGCAGTGCCGCAAGAGCGCACAGGAACCGGACGGCCCGGCGCAGCCTTTTCTTTTTCCGTATAGAAGCGTCCATGGATCGTATCACTCCATAGAAATTTCTATCTTTATTATACCTTATGGATCCCCGATTTCGCCACCCCGGAACTCGCCTGCGCTTTGCCGTCCGAAAGTCGGAAGCGACCGGATGCCTGCCGAGAACCGGATGCCGGTGAAAAGCGCGGAAAATGCGTCGGCAAACGGTGCGGCATACAGGATGCCGGCCATGCCCCAGATGCGTGAGAACAGCAGGATGGCGGGGATCAGGAGCAGCACCTGCCGGGTAAGGGTCAGGAGCATGGCGGAACGGGAGCGGCCGATCGCCTGGAAAAAGTTCGCGCCGAGGATCTGGAAACCGATCACCGGCAGGCACCAGAACCATGTCCGGAGCGCGTAGCTCCCGAAACGCAATAGATCGGGCTCGCGGTTGAACAGCGACACGATCTGCGCCGGGAAAAGCCTTGTCAGGATCCACCCCGTCACAACGATCGCGGTCGCCGTGATCATGGCCAGCTTTTCGGCTGTCCTGATCCGGTCGTACTTCCGCGCGCCGAAATTGAAGCTGATGATGGGCTGCACGCCCTGGTTGAGGCCGGTGATCGGCATCAGCAGGATGGTCTGCACGCTGTTGACGATCCCCATGCCGGACACGGCGATGTCGCCGCCGTACGCGAGCAGGCTCCGGTTGAGGATGATGTTGAGCAGGCTGTTGCCGAGCTGCATCAGGAAGCCGGGAAGTCCGAGGGCCGTGACGCGCAGGACGATGCTCCGCCGGAGCTGCAGGGATCGCAGGCGGAGACGGTGGCGGGTCCGTCCGCTCATGAAATACATCAGGATCCATGTCATGGAAATGGCCTGGGACAGGATGGTGGCCAGCGCGGCGCCGGCCATCCCCATATGGAAGCCGTAGATGAACAGCGGATCCAGCACGATGTTGGTGCCGGCCCCCGCGAACATTGTGATCATGGCCAGCCTCGGCTGTCCGTCGGCGCGCAGAAAATTGTTCATCCCCATGCTGACCACCTGGAAAATCGCGCCGAAAAAGATCACACGCATGTAGGACGTCGAAAACGGCAGTACGGTCTCGCTGGCGCCGAACACGCGCAGGAGCGGGTCCAGGAAAATTTCGCCGGAAATCATGAATAGCGCGCCGCTCAGGATCAGCAGCAGAAACGCATTGCCCAGGACTTCAGATGCCTCTTCCGGCCTGCCTTCCCCGAGCCGGATCGCGAACAGCGTCGCGCCTCCGACCCCGAACAGGATGCCGATCGAAAGCAGGATCACCATGATCGGGAAGCCGATCGTGATGCCGGCCAGCCCGCTGGACCCGATGCCCGGCGCATTCCCGATATAGATGCGGTCCACGATGTTGTACAGTGCGTTGACGATCATGCCGATAATGGCCGGGACCGAAAATTTCTTCAGCAGCGTCGATACCTTCACGGTGCCCAAAGGATTCGCCTGTTCGTTCATCCGTTGCTCCCCGATGCCTGTCTATCCGCGGTTTCCGCCCTGTCAGCCATGCGCTCCAGCACGTCGAACATGGTGCCGACCGCCTGCCGGTCCAGCCCTTCTGTCAGCATGGCGGTCCATTGCCTCAGCAGGGCGTAGATCCGTTCCTCGCGTTCCGTGGCCTGTGCCGTCAGGAAAACCCGGTTGGACCTGCGGTCCGCCGGATCCCTTTCTTTCCGCACATACCCTTTCGCCGCCAGCGTCTGTAACGCTCTTGTGATGGAAGCCTTGTCGATGACCAGGAAAGACGACAGCTGTTCCTGTGAAACGCCGTCGTTCCGGAACAGGAACGTCAGCACCGGCACCTCGGCGGCCGTGATGCCGAGCGGCTTCAGGACCCCGTTCAGATAGACCTGATTTTTCCGGTAAAGGATCGACACCAGTCGTCCGACGCTTTTTTCCATTGCTCCACCTCTCCGTGTGCCGTCACAGCTCCGCTGCCGCAGACATTTCTGCCTTCTCGTCCTCGCGTTATCGCATGCTGTCAGAAATAGTTGACGCGACAACCATTATAGGGTGCTCCGCCATCCGTGTCAACGGACTCCGAACACACCGGCCGCGCCCGTCCTGCCGCGCCCGCCCGGCTGACGCGCAAAGCCATCTTTTCAGCGGCGCGAAGCTGCGGTATCATAGAGGAAAAGCGCGCGTGCGGCGGAACACAGCCGCCGCGAAAGGAGTGTGCCTCATGATACGGGATCAATGGTATGCGGTGCTGCCTTCCAGGATGGTCCGGAGGGACCGGATCGTCGGGGCGAGGCGCCTGGGCCTGGACCTGGCTTTTTTCAGGGATTCGAAGGGGGAAATCGGCTGCGTCGCGGACCGGTGCACGCACCGCGGGGCGGCTCTCGGCAAAGGCAAGATCAAAGACGGGCATATCCAGTGTCCGTTCCACGGGCTGGAGTTCGACCGGACCGGCCGGTGCGCTTTCATCCCGGCCAACGGGACAGCGT
>CAZDPQ010000085.1:0-10759 GCA_964507305.1 uncultured Oscillospiraceae bacterium | reverse complement strand
ACAGTCAAAACAAAATGGGATAAAATTGCATTATTCATTCGCAGATAGGCGCATCTGGGTGCGCTGTGGCGCATACAGGATCAATTATTCTCCGATTTGTCGAATATGCCGGATCCGGAATATTTGGTTTTTCGCGGGAAAAATGGCCGGAAGGGCGACAGGAGAGGGTTCGATGAGTTTCAGGATACTCGGGACGGGGAGCTTCCTTCCCCGGAAAGTGGTCAGCAACGACGACCTGTCAAGGATGGTCGACACGTCGGACGACTGGATCGTCAGCAGGACCGGTATTTCCAACCGGCATGTGACCACCGATGAGACCATGAACGAGCTCTGCATCCGATCATCGCTCCTTGCGCTCGAGAATGCCGGCGTATCCGCGGACGAGCTGGACCTGATCCTCTGCGCGACGATCTGCGGCGACTACCTGACTCCCTCGCAGGCCTGTCTCATCCAGGCCGGCATCGGCGCGACCTGCCCGGCATTCGACATCAACGCCGCCTGCTCGGGGTTTGTCTATGCGCTGGATGTGGCGGAGAAATATTTCCTCGCGGGTAAAGCCCGCAGGGTCCTTGTCGTGGCATATGACACGCTGTCCAAGTTCATCGACTGGAACGACCGGACGACCTGCGTGCTGTTCGGCGACGGCGGCGGAGCCGTCGTCCTCGGCGGTGGGGACGACCTGCTCGGTATCCGGCTCACTTCCCGGGGAGATGCGGACATCCTCAACATCCCCTGCCAGAGCGAGAGCCCGTTCGACGGGGAGAAGCCGGCCCGCCAATGCCTGCAGATGAACGGCGCGGAAGTGTTCAAATTCGCGGTCAGCCGCATCGTATCCGAAATCACGGGTCTTCTTGCGGACTGCGGGGTATCCAAGGACGAAGTCGACCTTGTCCTCCTTCACCAGGCCAACATCCGGATCATCCAGTCGGCGATGCAGAAGCTCGGCATCGATGAGAAAAAGTTCCATTCCAACATCGTCGAGTACGGCAATACATCCGCGGGCAGCATCCCGGTCCTTCTGGACGAGCTCAACAGGGGCGGGATCCTGAAGCGCGGCCAGTTGCTGATCTTCATGGCGTTCGGCGGAGGGCTCACGACCGGCGGCTGCCTTCTGAGGTGGAATCCCGCCTGATGTCCCGCCGGACCGGTGATTCCCGGTCCGATACGATGCGCAGGCGATTTTCGGAGGAAAATGTCCGGAGCAGGAGTTTATGATACGGTCTTCGTTATGGGACATGTTGGGGATCCGGTACCCCATACTGCAGGGCGGGATGGCCTGGGCCGCGGCCCTGGTGAAGAAAAGGCAGACGGCATCGGAAATCATCGGGGAAATGTTCCTCGAGGCCGAAGGCATATTGAACGGAGCAGGGAAATGGGTCAGCTAGCGTTTGTTTTTGCGGGGCAGGGCTCCCAGTTTGCCGGCATGGGCCGCGATCTCCTGGAGAAATACCAGGTTGTACGGGATATTTTCGAGCGGGCCGACGGGATCCGTCCGGGGACATCCGCGCAGTGCTTTGACGCGGACGCCGCGGAATTGTCGCGCACCGTGAACACGCAGCCGTGCATGTATACGCTCGAGATCGCGATCGCCCGTCTTCTGGAAGAGCACGGGATCATTCCCGGAGCCGTTGCGGGCTTTTCGCTCGGGGAGGCTGCGGCGCTTGCGGCTGCCGGCGTTTTCAGCTTTGAGGAAGGCCTCGGATACATCATGCATCGGGCGAAAGCAATGGATGAAGCCGCGCAGGCCAGCCCGGGCGCCATGGCGGCGATCCTGGGGCCCGGCGCGGAGGAAGTCGCCGGAATATGCAGTGAGATCGGCAATGTCTGGCCTGTAAACTACAATTGCCCGGGACAGACGGTGGTTTCCGGGACACCGGATGCCGTCGGCGAGGCGGTCAGCCTGGCGGCGCAGCGCGGCGGAAGGGGGATTCCCCTTGCGGTTAGCGGCGCGTTCCACAGCCCTTTCATGAAGCCGGCATATGACAGCCTGCTGGCCTATCTGGAGACCGTCCGCCTGACGGAGCCGTGGCTGCCGGTGTATTACAATCTCACGGGGGACCATGCCGCAGGCCTTCCCATGCCGCTCCGGATCGCTTCCCAGGTCATGAGCCCGGTCCTTTGGGAGAAGACAGTCGTTTCCATGAAGAGAGACGGATTCGACCGCTTTGTCGAAATCGGCCCGGGGAAAGTCCTGAGCGGGCTGATCCGGAAGACATTCCCGGAAGCGGCCGTGATGAATGTGCAGGATGAGGCGTCGCTGTCCAGAACGCTCGCGGCGCTCGGATCGTGATCAGATCGGCCGGCGGGACCGGTGAGAAAAGTAGAAAACGGAGGCAGTATGCTGCAGGGTAAAACGGCATTGGTTACAGGAGGATCGAGAGGGATCGGCGCAGCGATCGCGCGAAAGCTTGCCGCCCATCACGCGGCCGTCGCCGTCGTCTACGCAGGCAATGCCGCCGCGGCCGAAAGCGTCCGCGACGAAATCGCCGCTGCCGGCGGCGTGTGCAGGATCTACCGGTGCGACGTCTCGGATTTCCGGCAGACCGGGGAACTGGTGGCGGGCGTGATCGCCGATTTCGGCGGCATCGACATCCTTGTCAATAATGCGGGGATCGTCCGGGACGGCCTGGTCCTTTCCATGAAGGAAGAGGATTTCGACGCAGTCGTATCGACAAACCTGAAGGGCGCGTTCAACATGATCAAGCACACATATACGCATTTCATGAAGAAGCGTGCCGGGCGGATCATCAACATCACGTCGGTCGTCGGCCTGACAGGCAATGCCGGGCAGGCCAATTACGCCGCGTCCAAGGCCGGGATCATCGGCCTGACGAAGGCTGTAGCCAAAGAACTCGGCGGCCGCAATATCCTGTGCAACGCGGTCGCTCCGGGATACATCGAGACGGACATGACGTCTTCGCTGAGCGAAAAGGTCCGGGAAAGCTTCCTGGGCGCCATCCCGCTCAAGAGGCCCGGAAGCCCGGACGATGTCGCCGACGCGGTGCTTTTCCTTGCGAGCGGCATGTCGGGATACATCACCGGCGAAGTTTTGCGGGTCGACGGAGGCCTGGCCATGTAGCCGCGGGAAGCCGGACGGTTTTCGGCGCAGACACGGGCAGGACCATTCCATTATGAAAAGACGGGGGACAGGATGAAGAGGGTAGCAGTAACAGGAGTAGGCGTCATATCGCCGGTCGGAAACGACACGGAAACGTTCTGGAACAGCCTGAAAGAAGGGGTCTGCGGGATCGGCGACATCACCCGGTGCGACGTGTCGGGCTGCAAGGTCCGGATCGCGGCGGAGGTCAAGGGCTTCGACCCGGAGATGTACATGGAGAAAAGCCAGGTGCGCAAGACCGATCTGTTCGCGCAGTACGCGGTCGCGGCGGCTGCCATGGCGATGAAGGACAGCGGTTTCGCTTCCTTTTCGGACGGCCTTCGGGGAACGGTATCGGTGGACGGCGTCGCCCCCGACAGACTGGGCGTCTATGTGGGATCGGGCACCGGCGGGATGAATACCCTCGTGCGCGAGATCAACAAGATTTCCACCGGCGGCCCCAACACCGTCTCGCCGTTTTTCGTCCCGATGATGATCGGCAACATCGCATCGGGGACGATCGCCATCCAGTACCATGCCATGGGACCGTGCCTTCCGGTCGTGACAGCCTGCGCGACCGGCACCCATTCGATCGGCGAAGCCTATCTGGCGATCCGCCACGGCCGGGCCGACGCGGTCATCGCCGGCGGCTGCGAAGCGGCCATCACTCCGATCTCCATCGCGGGATTCACGAATTGCATGGCACTGACCAAACGCAACGACCCGCTTACCGCGTCGATCCCGTTCGACCGCAGGCGGGACGGGTTCGTCATGGCGGAAGGAGCGGGCGTCCTGATCCTTGAGGAGCTGGAGCACGCGAAGGCCAGAGGGGCTTTCATCTACGGCGAAATCACCGGATACGGGAACACCTGCGACGCGTACCACATCACCGCCCCGCAGCCGGACGCGTCGGGAGCCGCCAACGCGATCCGGATCGCGCTGGAAGAAGCCTTCGGCGGAGATCCGGATTATGAGAAACATGTGAGAGATTCCGGCAGGATCTACATCAACGCCCACGGCACCAGCACGCCGCTCAACGACAAGACCGAGACGCTCGCGATCAAGAAAGCGCTCGGCGAAGAGCTTGCCTACAAGGCAGCGGTCAGTTCGACAAAGTCGATGACCGGCCACATGCTCGGCGCAGCGGGCGCGGTCGAGGCGATCGCATCCCTTCTTGCGATGCGGGACGGCATCCTGCCGCCGACGATCGGCTACCGGGAAGCGGACGAAGAATGCGACCTGGATTATATCCCGAACAGCGCACGCAGGGCCGACGCGGACATCGCGCTTTCCACGTCACTCGGCTTCGGCGGACACAACGCGTGCATCGCCATGAAGCCGGCAAGGCTCATGTAGGGGCAATGGCCTTTCCGAGGTGAAAAGCGCCTGGAAGAGCGTCATCCCTCACGAAGTCCCCTGGCATCGAACAAAGCGGAAATGGGAGAGAAAAACAAAATGGATACCAACACCATACGGGAACTGATCGGCATCGTGGAACGATCCGCCATCACGACATTCGAACTCGAAGAATCCGGATACCGGATCAAAATCGGCAAAGCGGTTCCGGGCATGCCCGACGCGATGCAGACGATCCTTGCCCAGGGATCCGCGCCCATCCGGACGCCGGATCCGCAGACCGTGCTTTCCCCTCCGGGTGCCGCGGAGAAATTGCCCGCGCAGACGGCCCTCCTCCAGCCTGATGAACCGGAGACGCCCGGCGAGAATATCCTCTCGCCGATGCTCGGCGTTTTCTATGCGGCACCCTCCCCTGACAGAGAACCCTTCGTGAAGACCGGCGACAGGGTGAAAAAAGGCGACGTTCTCTGCATCATCGAGGCGATGAAGCTGATGAACGAGATCACGGCCGACAAGGACGGCGAGATCGTGAAGATCTACCCGCAGAATGGGCAGATCGTCGAGTTCGAGCAGGTGATTTTCAGGATCCGAAGCACGGAGGGCGTCTGATGGACAGGGATGCGATCAAGAAGATCATACCGCACCGGGAGCCGATGCTTCTGGTGGACGAAGCCAGCCTTGTGGATGAAAGCTCCTCGAAGGGCGCCTACCATGTCAGAGGCGACGAGTGGTTCCTGCAGGGGCATTTTCCGGGCAACCCCGTGGTGCCGGGGGTGATCTTATGCGAGATCCTCGCGCAGACCGGAGCCGTGATCATCGCCAGCAAGATCAACGGTGCCACGCCCTATTTCACCGGACTTGACAAGGTGAAATTCCGCCAGGTCGTCGTTCCCGGGGACACCCTTGATGTCGAATGCACGCTGACCGCCGAGAAGGGTCCGTTCTTTTTCGCCAAAGCCACCGGCAAAGTCCGCGGAAAGCTTGCGGTCAGCGCCGATTTCTCCTTTGCACTGATCCGATAGGGGGCGCGCGATGTTTACGAAGATCCTGATAGCCAACAGAGGCGAGATTGCCGTGCGGATCATCCGGGCCTGCAAGGAAATGGGTATCCAGACGGTCGGGATCTATTCGACGGCTGACCGGGACGCCCTGCATGTCAGCATGGCCGACGAAAGCTATTGCGTGGGCGGGCCGGCCGTCGCGGACAGCTATCTGAACATGGGCGCGATCCTGACGGCCGCGGTCGCGACGAACGCGCAGGCGATCCACCCGGGGTACGGTCTTTTATCCGAAAATCCGACCTTTGCCTCCCTGTGCGAACAGTGCCATATCGAAATGATCGGCCCTTCCGCCGACGTGATCTCCCGGATGGGCGACAAGGACATGGCGCGCAAGACCATGATCGATGCGGGCGTTCCGGTCATCCCGGGCACCGACGTGATCGAGGACATGGGGGAGGCGGCCGCGCGGGCGGGGGAGATCGGGTATCCGGTTCTGATCAAGGCCCGCAGCGGCGGAGGCGGAAGAGGCATCCGCCTCGTCCGGGATCCCGGAGAGTTCGACAAGGCCTTCCTGGCCGCCTCAGCGGAAGCGATGAATGCATTCGGCGACAGCGGCCTTTACATCGAAAAATACATGACGGGCGTGAAGCACATCGAAATGCAGATCCTGGCGGACAAGACAGGTCATGTCGTATGCCTGGGAGAACGCGAGTGCTCGGTCCAGCGCAAAAACCAGAAGCTGATCGAAGAGAGCCCTTCTCCGGCGATCAGCGATGATGTCCGGAGGGAAATGACCGCCGTGTCCATCCGTGCGGCGAAAGCCGTGGGGTATTCGAATGCGGGAACGATCGAGTACCTGTACACACCGGACGGCCGTTTTTACTTCATGGAAATGAACACGCGGCTGCAGGTCGAGCATCCGGTCACCGAAATGGTCACCTCCATCGACATCGTGCAGTGGCAGATCCGGATCGCGTTCGGGCTGCCCCTGCCTTTTACCCAGGACGAAATCCTCCTGCGCGGACACGCGATCGAGTGCAGAATCAACGCCGAAGACCCGTCGGACCATTTCCGTCCCCGGTGCGGGACGATCCGCATGCTCCACATCCCCGGCGGCCCGGGCGTCCGTTTTGACTCCGCCGTTTATCAGGGGTATTCGATCCCGCCGTATTACGATTCCATGATCGGGAAGCTGATCGTGTATTCCGGCACAAGGAGCGAGGCGATCCGGAAAATGCACGCCGCCCTGTGCGAACTCGTCATCACGGGAGTCGTCCAGAACAGCGAGATGCAGCGCAGGATCCTGAAGGAAAAGAAATTCATCGCCGGCATCTATGACACGCGGCTCATCAGCGAGATGTTCGAAGCGTGAGACAGCCGGCTTTGCCGGATCCGCGAATGGAAAAGGAAGGCATGCGCATGACCGAAAAAGAACCGTCCTCGCTCAGCAGGGATTCGTTTCCGAACCCGCAGCTCTGGCTCGAAAAGCACAATAAAAACAAGCTCGTCACTCGGAAGCAGGAGACCGCGCCCAGCATCCCCGACGAACTCTGGACATCCTGCCCTTCCTGCAAACGCGCCGTCCTGACAGCCAAGCTCCGCGGCGGCCTGGACGTCTGCCCCCTCTGCGGCTGGCATTTCGCCATCGGCGCCCGAAGCCGGATCGCAATGACGGCAGACGAAGGTTCATTCGGCGAATTCGACGCGGACAGGACGCCGTCCAATCCCATCGGATTCCCGGGATATGACGCCAAGCTCGAGTCCGCCCGGAAGGCAAGCGGCGAGCGGGAAGCGGTTGTGTGCGGCCGGTGCCGGATCGGAGGCGCCGAAACCGTGCTGTGCGTCATGGAATCCCGATTCATCATGGGAAGCATGGGTTCCGTCGTCGGTGAGAAAATCTGCAGGGCTTTTGAGTACGCGACGGCCGAACGGCTCCCGGCGGTCGTTTTCTGCGTTTCGGGCGGCGCGAGGATGCAGGAGGGGATCCTTTCCCTGATGCAGATGGCGAAGACCAGCGGCGCCGTCAAGCTCCACAGCGACGCGGGACTGCTTTACCTGTCCGTGATCACCCACCCGACCACCGGCGGCGTTACCGCCAGCTTCGCGATGGAAGGGGACATCATCCTATCCGAACCCGGTGCACTGATCGGCTTCGCCGGGCCCCGCGTCATCGAGCAGACGATCAAGCAGAAGCTGCCGAAAGGATTCCAGTCCGCCGAATTCCTGCTGGAGAAAGGGTTCCTGGACGCGATCGTCGAGCGGCTGAAGATGAAGGACTATATCGCGGACATCCTACGTCTTCACGCACGGTGCGCCGTCTCCGGGACGAAAGGGACATGAAAAGTTGAGGGGGAATACGATGAAACTCCGCGCTTACGATCAGGTCAGAATCGCACGGTCCAAGGAACGGCCGACATCGATGGACTATATCCGGCACCTGTTCGAGGATTTCCATGAATTAGCGGGCGACCGCCGGTTTGCCGACGACAAGGCTGTTGTTGGTGGGATCGCCTTTTTCCGCGGGATCTCGTGCACCGTGATTGGGCTCGAGAAGGGGCACGGCACGAAGGAAAAAATCATGCGGAATTTCGGTTCGGCCCATCCGGAAGGGTACCGCAAGGCGCTTCGGCTGATGAAACAAGCTGAAAAATTCGGCCGTCCGGTGATTTGTTTGGTGGACACCGCGGGGGCATTCTGCGGGATCCCCGCCGAAGAGCGGGGTCAGGGCCAGGCGATTGCCGAAAACCTGATGGAGATGATGACTCTCAGGGTCCCGGTCCTTTCCATCCTGATCGGCGAAGGCGGGAGCGGCGGGGCGCTGGCTCTCGCGGTCGCCGACGAAGTCTGGATGATGGAAAGCGCGGTCTATTCCGTCATCTCCCCCGAAGGATGCGCGAGCATTCTGTGGAAAGACCCCGCGAAATTCGAACAGGCGGCTGAAAGCCTGAAGCTGACCGCCGAAGACCTGCTCGGGCTCGGTGTGATCGAGAAGATCATCCCGTTCGGAGCGGGCGCCGGAAAGGCGGAAGGCGCACGGGCGGACGCTGCGGGCGGCACGGATGGCACCGGCGGCACGGATGGCACCGGCGGCACGGATGAGATCCGCGGGCTGGACACGGAAGGCAGCCCGGAGTCCGTCGCGTATCCGCTGACGGAAGCCCTGTTCGCTCCGCTCGCGGATGAAATCGCCGCTTTCATGAGCCGCCGGACGGGGATGGACGGCGACGTGCTCGTCCGGGAACGCTATGAGCGTTTCCGGCGTTTCGGAGCGTGAGCAGGCTAGTCAGAGCTCGATCAGGGAGATGATGATGATCGGCTTGCGGCGCGTCCTCTCAAACAGGTAATTCCGCAGCTGCTCGCGAAGAGCTCCGGTCTTCAGGACCTGGAGGAGCGGCTTATTTCCCGATTCGCATTTGCGGACAAAGGCAAAGACCTTGGTCTTGCATTCTTCCACGATCTCGTCGGTCTCCGACTCGTAGGCGAATCCTCTCGTATGGATCACCGGATCGCCGAGCACGGCGGAATTCTCGCTGTCGATCGCAAAAGCGACCGTGATCACGCCGTCTTCAGCCAGCGTGATCCGGTCCTTCAGGACCGCATTGCCGGATTCGGCAAAACCGGAACCGTCGACCAGGATCCCTTCGGCCGGCACATAGCCGGAAATCCTGGCGGAATGATCCGTGACCTCGAGCACATCCCCGTTGCTTAGAAGGAAAATGTCATCCGCTCCGGCACCCATCCGCTGAGCCAGCTGGGCATGCAGGAAAAGCATCCGGTATTCACCGTGCATCGGGACGAAATAGCGGCTCTTGACCAGCTGGTGGACCAGCTTGAGCTCCTCCTGGTAAGCATGTCCCGACGCGTGCACTTCGGCGAGCGAGGTGTAGATCACGTTCGCGCCTTTGAGGTAAAGCTCATCGATGACCCGGTAGATTGATTTCTCGTTTCCGGGGATCGGGGAGGAGGAGATGATCACCGTGTCACCGCGGGAGATCTCGATTTTCTGATGCTCGCTGAACGCCATGCGGGTCAGCGCGGAGAGCGGCTCTCCCTGGCTGCCCGTCGAGATGATGACGACCTGCTCGGGCGGGTAGCTGCGGATCTGGTTGACATCGATCAGCGTGTTGGGCAGGACCTTCATGTATCCGAGCGAATTGGCCGCCGCGAAGACATTGAGGATGCTCCGGCCGACCAGGCAGACCTTGCGGCCGAACCGCTCCGCGACGGTGAGGATCTGCTGCATGCGGAAGATATTCGAGGAAAAGGTCGCGACGATGATGCGCCCCGGCGCTTTTTCGAAAATGCCGGCGAAGGATTCGCCGACCTTGCTCTCCGACATCGAAAAGCCGGGCTTCTCGATGTTGGTGCTCTCGCACATCAGCAGCAGAGGCTTCTGTTGTCCGAGCTGGGACAGGCGCGACAGGTCCATCGGGTCGCCGTTGATGGGGGTGTAGTCGATCTTGAAATCGCCGGTGTGGATCACGAGGCCGGCGGGAGACGTGATCGCCAGGATATTGGCATCGGCGATGCTGTGGTTGGAGTGGATGAACTCCACCGTGAAGGATCCGGCCTTGATGACCGCTCCGTCTTCGACCGGCCTGAGGTCGATGCCGCGCGCGCCGTTTCCCCGGTCCTCGAGCTTGGCCCGGATCAGGGCGATGGTGAGCTTGCTGCCGTACAGCGGTGCACGGACGTCCTTCGTCAGCCACGACACCGCGCCGATATGGTCCTCATGGCCGTGGGTGAAAAAGATCCCGCGGACCCGGGTCCTGTTGTTGATGACATAGGACATGTCCGGGATGACCACGTCGATCCCCGGCATGTCCTCTTCGGGGAACGCGATCCCGCAGTCGACGATAATGATGTCGTCCCGGTATTCGTAGACGAACATGTTTTTGCCGATCTCCCGCATGCCTCCAAGAGGAATGACCTTGAGGGGATGCCTGTCCGCGGAAGCGGCGGGGATACCGCCCGCCCGGGCGGATTCATGGCGATCGGCCGCGGGTCTCGGTTCCGCCCTGCCGCCGCCGGCGGGTGCCAGACGGGCCTGCCCGCCGGTCCGGGGCTGCCGGTTCGGACCGGCAGTCTGCGGCTTCGCGGGGGGATTTGCGGAACGCCTGCCGGCGGATCCTTGGGCAGCCAGCCTTGCGGCCTGCCCTTGGGCAGCCGCCTTAACAGCCTGTCCTTGCGCCGTCGGCCTTGCGGCCTGCCCTTGGGCAGCCGCCTTAACAGCCTGTCCTTGCGCCGTCGGCCTTGCGGCCTGCCCTTGGGCAGCCGCCTTAACAGCCTGTCCTTGCGCCGTCGG
>CAZDPQ010000084.1:0-10765 GCA_964507305.1 uncultured Oscillospiraceae bacterium | reverse complement strand
ATAAAAAAATTGCCCGGAAAGCCTCTGTTTGCAAGGCTTTTCGGACAATTTCTGGCGGAGAAAGAGGGATTCGAACCCTCGCTGGAGTTGCCCCCACTAACGATTTAGCAAACCGTCCCCTTCGGCCCCTTGGGTATTTCTCCAATCAATCCGGCCGATCTGCCGCTATGGATGACTCTTTTTCTGTCTGGCGGAGAGAGTGGGATTCGAACCCACGGTAGACTCACATCTACGCCGGTTTTCAAGACCGGTGCCTTAAACCAGCTCGACCATCTCTCCATCCATCGCATTTGCGCGCTTTGATATTTTACAATGAAAGGCGGTGCGTGTCAATGTGATCTTTCGGATCGGCCGTGCCTCGAACGTGCCGTTCCAAAGGCATTTTTCGCCGTTTCAATTATTTTTCCGATCGCCGGAAATCAGGTCGAAAATCCTATCCAGGTCTTCGTACGAATAATACTCGATCACAATGCTGCCCTTCTTGTTCTTATCCCGCAGCCGTACTTTTGTCCCGAGCCGGTCCGCCAGTTTCTTTTCAAAATCATAGATGCTGTTCATCCGCTGAGGGTCCGGTTCCTTCGGCACCTTTTTCGGCTTCATAAGATGCTTGACGAGTTTCTCCGTTTCCCTCACGCTATACTGCCTTTCAAGGATGATTTTTGCGCCTTCCATCTGCATGTCCGAAGACGGAAGGGAAAGGAGAGACCGGGCGTGTCCTGCCGTCAGCTCATCTTTGATCACCAGCGACTTGATTTCTTCCGGCAGGTTCAGCAGGCGGAGCGAGTTGGCAATCGCCGGTCTGCTTCTGCCGACTACAGCAGCGATTTTATCCTGGGTAAGGCTATGCTCTTTGAGAAGACGATTCAATGCTTCTGCTTCTTCGATCGGGTTCAGGTCCTGCCTTTGGATGTTCTCGATTAGAGCCTGTTGCATAACCTGAAGATCGGTAAGGTCACGGACGATGGCTGGAATCAGAGACAGCCCGGCGATCTTGGCTGCTCTCCAGCGCCGCTCACCAGCGACGATCCTGTACCCGATACCTTCTTTACGAACAATGATCGGGATGATGATCCCGTTTTCACGGATCGATTCTGCGAGTTCTTCCAGTCTTTCTTTATCGAAATTTTTCCTGGGCTGCTCTGAATTCGGACTGACATCATTGATTTTCAGGTTGACGACCGATGCCGAATCCGCTTCAGGGATCCCTTCACTCGAAAGAAGTGCGCCGAGGCCTTTGCCCAGTCCCTTATGGGATGTGCCGGTCCCGGGCTCGGGTATGATCGGCACCGGGATGACCGTCATGTGTTTCGCGTTCGTTTTTTTCTTATCCATCAACTTCTCCTCCGACATCTGCTCTTCCGAAGGTTTTCTTTTAAAACAGAAAATCAGGCCGCTTCACAACCTAAAATTCAAGGCCGCTCCGGTTACGCTCCTTTTCCGGCTCTTTTCATCACTTCCCGAGCCAGATATTCATACGAATCCGCACCTTTCGACCGGTTGTCATACTCATTGATCGGCAACCCATAACTTGGAGCTTCGCTGAGCCGGACATTCCTTGGGATGATCGAATGGAAAAGTTTTTCACCGAAATACTTCTTCACTTCCGAAGCGACCTGATGAGAAAGCTGTGTTCGGGAGTCGAACATGGTGACAACGACACCGAAAACCTCAAGACCGGGGTTCAAATGTCTTTTCACGATATTGATCGTATTCATCAGTTGCGAAAGACCTTCAAGCGCATAATATTCCGATTGGATCGGTACAACGATACCGGATGCTGCTGTGAGAGCATTGATGGTAAGAAGGCCGAGGGATGGAGGACAGTCCATGATCATGAAATCATAATTGGCAGCAACCTGTTGCAGTGCCCTCTTTAATATTGTTTCACGTGAAAAAAGGCTGACCATTTCGATCTCAGCGCCTGCAAGATCGATGTTTGCGGGACAGATCGACAGATTTTTACGTCCGGTCGGGATGATTGCTTCCGTGATATCGACCCCGTTGATAAGGACATCATAAATCGTTTTCTCCAAGGTGTTCTTGGGGATCCCGATCCCGCTTGTTGTATTTCCCTGCGGATCAACATCGATCAGGAGAGTTTTTTTACCTTTCAACGCGAGATAGGCCGAAAGATTGATGCAGGTCGTGGTCTTCCCAACGCCGCCTTTTTGATTGACTATCGCAAGAATCAACGCCATACCGTCTCCTCACTGAATATCAGTTCTTAGATTTTATCATCTTTGATATGAGAAAGCCAGATGAAACTCCGACCATTTCCTACATTTCCAGCCTATTATGCATAACCCATACGAATATCCAACCCTCCTGTTTCACGTGAAACACATAAGGGCCGCTGTTTCGTGATTTCAGATCACCGCTGCAGCAGCCCTTATCAATACGGATTTGCATTTGGGTTCATGTCGAGACCATGAAAGACCGGCATTCGTGTACAGAACGATTTAGGAGCCGTTTCGCTTACACGTCCATCCTAGCATAGACGGCATTAGCCTGTATGAATTCCTTACGGGGTTCAACCTTGTCTCCCATGAGAAGCGTGCATGTCTCGTCCGCTTCCTGAGCGTCTTCGACTTTCACCTGAAGCATTTTTCTCGTCTGTGGATTCATGGTGGTCTCCCAGAGCTGCTCGGAACTCATTTCCCCCAGGCCTTTGTATCGCTGGATGGAAGGATTGGTCCATCCCTTCTCCTTTTTAATGGCAGTCACTTCTGCGTCATCGTACGCGTAGACTTCCTCTTTGCCCTGTGCGACCTTAAAAAGCGGGGGACAGGCAATATAGACATATCCGTTGTCGACCAAGGGTTTCATATAACGGTAGAAGAACGTGAGCAACAGGGTGCGGATATGGGATCCGTCGACATCCGCATCAGCCATGATGATCACTTTGTGGTAGCGAAGCCTCTCAACATCGAAATCGGAGCCGATGCCGGCTCCAAGCGCCATGATGACCGGCATCAGCTTTTCATTGTCGAAAACCTTGTCGATCCGCGCCTTTTCTACATTCAGCATCTTTCCCCACAAAGGAAGAATAGCCTGATACTTGCGCTCGCGGCCCTGCTTGGCCGAGCCGCCTGCCGAGTCCCCTTCGACGATGAAGACTTCGCACAGGGACGGATCCCTTTCCTGGCAATCCGCCAACTTGCCGGGCAGAGTCGTAGACTCGAGGACATTCTTTCTCCGTGTCATATCACGGGCTTTTCGCGCAGCTTCCCGCGCCCTGTTCGCGGAGAGGCACTTGTCCATGATGATCCTGGCAACACCGGGGTTTTCCTCCAGAAAACTGGAAAGCTTTTCTCCCAGGGTGTTCTCAACGATCGTCCGAATCTCGGCATTGCCGAGCTTGGTCTTTGTCTGGCCTTCGAATTGCGGATCCGTCAGCTTGACGCTGATGATCGCACCCAGGCCTTCCCGGACATCTTCGCCCTGAAGATTCCTGTCATTATCCTTCAATAGCTTATACTTGCGTCCGTAATCATTGATCACCTTCGTCAGAGCGGACCGGAATCCGGTCAGATGGCTGCCTCCTTCGACAGTGGCGATATTATTCGCGTAGGAGTATACGCTTTCGGCATAGCTGTCATTGTACTGGATCGCCACTTCCACATAAATATCCCGGACCTTCGACGCGATATAGATCGGAGGCTTGTGAAGGACTTCCCTGTTCTTATTCAGGTATTCGACAAACGAAACGATACCGCCGTCATAATGCAGATGCTTCACGACCGGTGTCTCGCCCCGGTCATCGGTCAGGATGATGGTGACTTCCTTGTTGAGGAAAGCCATCTCGCGGTAGCGGGTGATCATGACGCTGAAATCATAGATGATTTCGGGAAATATCTCCTTATCGGCCAGAAATGTCGTCTTGGTGCCCGTATCGTCCTTGTCGCATTTGCCGATGATCTCCAGCGGGCTTGCCGTTTTGCCCCTCTCATACCGCTGACGGTAGATCCTGCCGTCGCGCTTGACCTCGACTTCCATCCATTCGGACAACGCATTCACGACCGAAGCGCCGACGCCGTGCAGGCCGCCGGAAACACTGTACGCCCCGCCTCCGAACTTTCCGCCCGCGTGCAGGATGGTGTGAACGACTTCAACGGTCGGGATCTTGAGCTTCGGATGGGGTCCGACCGGGATCCCACTGCCATTATCCACAACTACAATCGTATTATCCTTATTCACCGTCACCCAGATCGTATCACACCGCCCCGCGAGAGCTTCGTCGACCGAATTGGCGACGATCTCATACACCAGATGATGGAGCCCTCTGGCTGTCGTGTCGCCGATGTACATCCCCGGGCGCCTGCGGACCGCCTCGAGACCCTCGAGCACCTGGATGTCGCTCTCGCTGTACTGCTGCTTGTTGTGCGTATCGTATTGATCCGCGTCATAATTGCCGACGATCTCCTCGACGAAATCTTCCGTCAACGCGGATGGGTCGGCTGCTCTGTTGACCAGCTCGCCGTCAAACTCCTCTTCCCGTATCTTCTTCCCGTTCTCCTCAGTCATGATCCATGCCGTCCTTTGTGGTATTTGCTTCTCCGTATTCCTCCCAGAAACGGATCCTTTTGCGAAGGGTCCGCGGCGAAATCGGTGAAATATAAACCTTCTCCAATGTCACGATGACGCTGCGCGGAATGTCGTAGGAAACGCTCTCGATCCGTCCATCCGCTTCTGCTCTTTTTAAAAACAGAAGGCTGTCCCCGCTCCCGGAAGTGATCCCATCCAGGTCAAAAACACCGAGGATGGTCTTCGCCGGAATCGAGTATTCCCCCCCGATATGGATATACATCCGCTTCACCTGTCTGTCCCGCAGCCCGGGTCAGGCCTGCGGCTCTGATCCGGTAACCAGGTCATTATACCATATTCCGGTCACGATATGCTCCCGTCCAGCACGTGGTAATACCGCACCGTCCGCCCCGGGCTTCTGCTCAGGAAATCCTGCGCGGCATGAGACTTGTCCGTACAGGTGAGGATCACCTGTGCGCTGCCGATGGAAGCCAGAAGCTGTCCTCTGCGCGTCTCGTCGAGTTCGCTCATCACATCGTCCAGAAGCAGCACCGGCATGCTTCCCGTCTCCTGGCAGATGATCTCAAGCTCCGCGATCTTGAGCGCAAGCACTGCCGTCCTTTGCTGGCCCTGGGACGCGAAGACCCGGATCGGCTCGCCGTCGATCGTGATCTCCAGGTCGTCCCGGTGGCAGCCGCTGCCGGTCGACCCGCGTTCCACATCCTCAGAAAAATTACCTTTCAGCTTGTCAAGGATGCCCTTTCGGATATCGTCCAGGCTTCCATCCAGGGATATCCCTGCCATGGTGCGGTATTTAACGTCGATCATTTCTTTTCCGGAAGACATGTCGGAATGATGTTTCGACGCGTTTTTACAAATTTTCGCCGCGAAATCCGCCCGGGTCGACATGATTTTGGATGCCGACTCCGCGAGTGCGCAGTCCCAGGAGTACAGCAGCTCGTAATCCCGGAGCGACATCCCGTCGCGCATCTGCTTGAGAAGGGCATTCCTCTGCATCAGCACTTTCTGGTAAATCGTCAGTTCGTTGAAATAGGACGCGCGGATCTGCGAAATCAGGATATCCATGTAACGCCTTCGCGCAGACGGGCCTTCCTTGATGATGTTGAGGTCCTCCGGCGCGAAAATGACGGCGTTGAACAGTCCGATCATGTCGCCCATCCTGCTGAGTGCGATGCCGTTGTGCTTCATGACCCTGCGGCTTTTCTGCCTTGCAGGATCTTTCGCTACAGCGTCGTAAAAGGTTACCGAAAGGCTCTCCGTGAACGTTGGCTCGATCCTGGATGGATCCGGCTCGCAGTACTCCAGGTAGACGCCATAGTCGCTTTCGCTGTGCGCGATCAGGTCCATGTCCCGCGAAGTCCTGTGAGAGCGCAGACAGGAGCAAAGGTAGATCGCCTCCAGAATATTGGTTTTTCCCTGGGCGTTCTGGCCGTATAAAACGCTGATATCGGAATCAAACGTAAGCTTCAGGTCCCTGTAGTTCCGGAAATGGGTGAGCTGCAGTTCGCGGATGACCATATTACCTTCTCAAAGGCAGCACGAGATAAGCGAAATTTTCGCCTTCCACCGGCCGGAGCACGCAAGGCCCCATGTTGCCGTTGAAGGAAATCGAAATCTCCTCATCCTCGATTACTTTGAGTGCGTCGATGAAATATCGGGGGTTGAAATCGATGTCGATTTTGCTGCCGCTCATGGAGATGTGCACTTCTTCCCTCACGCTGCCGAGGTCCGTGTTCGAGCTGATGACAAGAGTCTCGTCATCCGTGGTCATGATCCTGACCGGAAACTTGCGGTCGTCGCTCGTGATGATGAGCGACGACCTCTCGATCGCGTTGTACAAGACCGACGGCGACACGAGAATCGTCGTCTCGGAAGTCTTCGGTATAATGCTCCCGTAATTCATGTATTCCCCCGCAATCAGTCTCGACACCATCTTGACCCTGCCGGTATCGAACATAATGTGATTGGTTGATTTATAGATTTCGATGGGTTCCTCTGAATTTTCCGCGATGCGTCCGGCTTCATTGAGAGATTTTCCCGGAACGATGAACGACACCTCTGGAATCTGTCCATCGATCGCTTTGCGACGAAGAGCAAGACGGAATCCATCAATCGCAACGATCTCCACGCCCCCATCCGCACACTTGATGTTGCAGCCGTTCAGCACCGGTCTGCTCTCATCCGTGCTGACCGCAAAAATCGTCTGACGTATCATATCCCGAAACGCATTCTGCGGAAGGACTATTTTTTCATAATCCTCCACTGTCGGAATTTTCGGATAGCCTTCCGAGTTGATTCCCTTGATCGAAAAATGGGAATTGCCGCTTTCGATCGCGACCGTATTGCCGGCTCCCACCTCAAGCCGGACCGTCTCGTCCGGCAGTTTTTTGATGATTTCGCCCAGGATCCGGGAATTGATGACGATGCTGCCCTTCTCCGCGACATCTGCTTCGAAAGAGCACTCGATCCCTGTCTCCAGATCATATCCCGTAAGCTTGACCTTATCGTCTGCCTCAACAAGGATCCCGTCGAGGATGGGAAGCGTCGATCGGGTGGAAACCGCCTTCTGGACGACGTTGATCGCATCGACAAACTGATCTCTTGAACACAGGATTTTCATGGTGAGGGCCTCCTTGATGTGGTATGGTCAACCAATGCATTATATCTATTTTATCACTATTTCTTATTATGTGTTGGGGATACTATGGAAAAAGTACCTCGTCCGTTGTGCCGCAAGGGCCGAAGGGTGTGGACAAGAGTGAGGACAACCTTTCCTTTTTTGTGAAATAAAGTGAATAAAAATACATGTTTCTTTTATCCCCATTGGATCCACACGAAGTTATCCCCATATCAACAGGAAAAAGTGGAAAATCTTATCCTTTGATCCTTTTCTTCAGCTCTTCGATATCCTTGCGCGTCTCGTCGTCTGAAGAAATCTCGTCCGCGATTTTCGAACAGGCATGCATGACCGTGGAGTGGTCGCGGTTGCCGAAATCGCCGCCTATCTGCGGAAAAGTCATGTCCAGCAGGTTGCGGCACAGGTACATGGCAATCTGTCGCGGGATCGCGACTTCATTGCTGCGGCGCTTCGAACGGAGGTCGGATGGAGTGATGTTGTAATAATTCGCCACGATCTCCATGATGTAATCGCTGTTGATTTTGCGTGCCGCGATGGGAGCGATGATGTCCTTGAGAGCTTCGCGTGCGATGTCGAGCGTGATGCCGCCCGCAAGGAGCGAATAGCACAGGACTGTGTTGAACGCGCCTTCCAGCTCGCGGATATTGGTCGCGATATTGGATGCGATATAATCGAGGACATCTTCCGGGACATCGGCATGGTTGAGCTGGGCGCGGTTCTTGAGGATCGCGATCCTGGTCTCGTAGTCCGGTGGCTGGATGTCGACCGTAAGGCCGCAGGCAAATCGCGTTCGCAGGCGCTCTTCAAGCTTCGCCAGGCTCTGCGGGGGCTTGTCGCAGGTCATGACGATATGCTTGCCGGATTCGTACAGGGAATTGAATGTGTGGAAAAACTCGATCTGCATCTGGTTCATCCCTTCGATGAACTGGATGTCATCGATGAGAAGGATGTCCGTGTTCCGGTATTTATTCCGGAAATCGTCGTACTTGTTCTCCTTGATCGTCATGATGAACTCGTTGACGAACTGTTCACTCTGGACATACAGGACCTTCTTCTCCGGAAAACGGGCCATGACATAGTTGCCGATCGAGTGCATCAGGTGGGTCTTGCCGAGGCCGGATCCTCCATAAAGGAAAAGGGGGTTGAAATTGCGCCCTCCCTGCTTCTCCGCAACGGCGACGCAGGCGGCGTGCGCGAACCGGTTGCCGCTGCCGACGACAAAGGTATCAAACGTGTAGTGGGGGTTGATCTTTCCGGCGCCAAAGGAATTCCCCTGCCCTGTCAGATCCTCTCCTGCGGAGAACGGCGAGACGGTGCCGGACATCTCCTGCCCGCGGAGGATCATCCGAATGTCGAGGTCGATCCCGCCCGACTTGCGGACCGCGCTGCGGATCAGAGGGATGTACTGCTCGGCGAAGGAACGGTGGAAATCATTGGGAACGGCAAGAACCATGGCTTTTTCATCACAGGAAACAGCCTCGATCGGAACGATCCAGGTGTTGTAGCTGATCTCCGACATCTCGCCTTCGATCAGGCCTCTGACCTTGGTCCAAAGCTGTTCGGCCCGGGAAATATCCATGGATCCGTCCTTTCAGGAAATGGGGGCAACAAAAGTATTTTAACAGAAATCCGCGCTATTAGATAGGTTCAAAATCCTCATGGAATCAACAAAAAACGCCAGGCATTCTTGTGATGTTTTAAAAGCCCTTGCCTATCTCCGGCCCTATGTTACAATGGTTTCGACAGAAAAGGAGGCGCTGCGGTGAAGGTCGAGGGCAAGCTTTTCAGGGCGAATCTTGTAGTCGCATCGGCGGTCGCCGAGACCGACGAACCGTCAGATTCGTTTGTGCACGATCTCGAAGTGTGCCTGATCCGCCTTTGCAGAGATCTTGAAGCGCCGATCCCGCTTTGGTTGGACAAGAACACGCATGAGTTTTCGCGATTTCGTCAAACAGTGTTTTTCGAAGAGCAATTTACGGAAAAGGTCCAATTCAATAGATTTCAGATCAAATTACTGAAATAATACATTTACGAAAGACAGGGGAAAATGGAAGAAAAACACATGGCTGCGAGCGTGGCCGCAAAAATCAGGAAGAAAGAACGGTATACGATCGACGACCTTCTCAGGATCATGAGTTTCCTTCGCAGCGAACACGGATGCCCGTGGGATCGCGAACAGACCCACGATTCCATTAAGGGGAATGTGGTCGAGGAAGCGTACGAGGTCGTTGAAGCGATCGACGGGAAGGATCCCGACCGGATTGCGGATGAGCTCGGGGATGTCCTGCTCCAGGTCGTGTTTCACAGCCAGATGGCGAGCGAATCGGGAGACTTTGATTTTTCGATCGTGGTCAAGAAAATCTGCGATAAGCTCCTGTCCAGGCACACGCATCTTTTCGGCGGGAACGGCGACAGCGCCGATACGGCGGAAAGCGTGATCGCGCTGTGGGACAGGAACAAGCGTAAGGAAAAAAACCATGTCAGCCACTCTCAGGCGATGAAGGAAGTCCCGGGCAGTTTTCCCGCCTTGATGCGGGCGCATAAAATACAGAAAAAGGCCGCAGGCGCGGGATTTGATTGGAAGGAGACCGCAGATGTCGCTGCGAAGGTCGAGGAGGAGTTCGCGGAGGTTCGCGAAGCGGCAGCCGCCTGCAGCGGCGGCGAAGGACGCGGGGGCGGCGGCGGCCGCGAGAAGGTCGAGGACGAGATTGGAGATCTGTTTTTCGCAATGGTCAATTACGCCAGGTTCCTTCATGTCGATCCGGAGCTTGCGCTTGACAAGGCCAACCGTAAATTCATCCGGAGATTCGAGGCGGTCGAAGGCCGGATCGTTTCTTCCGGCCGGGATATGAAGGAGATGTCGCTCGAGGAATTGGACAGCGTTTGGGATGAGGTGAAGGCGGACGAGCGGGAGGCCCGGGATGAGGCTTGACAAGTTTCTGAAAGTGTCCAGGGTGATCAAGCGCAGGACGGTGGCGAACGAAGTCAGCTCGAATGGCCGGGTCACTGTCAACGGCCGCCCGGCGAAGCCCGGAACGCAGGTCAAAGTCGGGGATATCATTGAAATCCGGTTCGGGTACGGCATGTCGAAGATCCGCGTGCTCGATGTCTCCGAAACAGTCCGGAAGGCGGATTCTTCTTCCCTGTTCGAAATCATGGAAGATACGCCGGACCAGACGGGTGAGTGAAATATTACAAATCCATTTCATTTCCGTTAACGAAGAGTTTCATTCATGGTTTTTCGTTGAAAAGCCTTTTTGACGCGTTACAATGAAACCGGTAGATGTTTTTCGGTGAGGAATGGCTATGGTGAAATCAAGCAGCGGCGCCAAAAACAGAAAAAAGAAAAAGAAACCGGCCGGACACGCCATCCAGCCTTTTTTTACAGGCCTCGGCGTGATCCTGATGCTTGCCGTTGCGCTTTCCCTTTATTTTTCCCAAGAAGATAAAATGACAGAACTGGAGCAGAAGAACAAGGAATTGACGGAACAGGCAGAAGTCATGAAGGCAAAGGAAGATGAGATCCGCAAACTCCTTGAGAATTGGCAAACCATTTTCCATTCAATGCATCAAGCGCACAAT
>CAZDPQ010000083.1:0-10834 GCA_964507305.1 uncultured Oscillospiraceae bacterium | reverse complement strand
CTGCACGGATCTCCTTTGCAGCAGGACCGCAGCTATCCGTGCGTTCCGCGAAAAATACGGCACCGGGATCAACGAATACCTGATCGCCGTCCGCATGCGCGCGGCACGCAGTCTCCTGGGCAACACCGCGGTCCCGATCCGCGAAATCGCCGAACGCTGCGGCTTTGCCGACCAGAACTATTTCAGCAGGGCCTTCCACAAAGCGGACGGACTGACGCCTTCCGTATTCCGACGCCAATGCCGGGCGGCCGCGCCCGGGGGTCAGACGACCTCGAGCGCATCCCGCGTCGGCAGCGCGGGAAGCGGTGCGGACGGCAGGTCCTGATACCAGTACGCGACGGCCGCGATGTCGTCCTGCAGCGGGAGATACCGGCCGCCCGAACGCCAGCCCAGTGCCTGGATCGTGACGCGGAGGTTCCGGTCAAAGCAGATGGGGTCGGCAATATGCCAGCGGTACAGCCCGAAACGCGTCTGGGACGAATACAGGCCATCCGGACGGATCACCTGATGAAGACCCGCATACGGTGTCGAAAAGACCTGATATTGGTGCGTCTCCGGGTTTTCGAACCCATACGATCCGCAAAAGTAATCTTCGAGTCCTGTCCCGCAGATCGTCGGAAACTCGCCGTCATCGTCGAGATAGAACTTGACCTCGCCCTCGCCCCACCAGCCGCAGCTGTTGCTGCCCCACGCCATGTAGGTCCCCACGTATTTCCCTTTTCCCCGGACCCCGTCCAGGATCGTGAAAACCTCCCCGTAGGGAAGAGGGTTCACCCTCCGGAAGCTCGCATGGAAATAGGCGATTGCATCCGGCACCTCGGTCAGGCTATAATTGATCTGGTAATAAAGTACTATATCCTCTTCCGCGATGTTGGCGATCGTGATCCGGCACCGGACGCGGAACGGCATCGGCCAATAGCAGTTGAACGCGCTGCCCGGATTGACGCAGACCGCGAGGGAAGACAGAAGCGCCGTGCAGTTCCAGCCGTTGGCAAAAAAATCGCCCAGCGGGCATTCGACCGACGGGTGCTCCTGCCCGTCCCAGTAGATCCTCAGAATGCTGAAACGCCAGCTGCCGGTCGGCGTCATCCAGATCTGCTGAATGACGCCCGGCCCCTCGATATCCGCCAGCGTCACCGTCGTACCTGCCTTCACCGAAATGGACGGCGACACCTTCCAACCCTGCCCGAGCTCGCGCGCTGCATGTTTCCCGGTGCCCTCGACCGCCATCCCGGCTTTCCCCTTCTCACCTGTAAAATTCTCCGCGCTGATCGACCGGGACTTCATATCAGACTGGAAGCACAGGTTGTTCATTCCCGAAACGAAATCACCCGCAAAAGACTGCATGCCATCACCCTCCCCATATGCTTATCGATCGGAACCGGCTGCGATCACCGGCTCCAGCCTCTATTATATCCTATTCCCGGATCTCCGGTTCCCGAATATCCTATTCCCGGATCCCCGATTCCCGGATCCCCGGCCTGCAATCTCTGCCATCCGATCCCGTCCTCTCGCCCGGGCTTTCCCTTTCCGGAAGACCGTCTTTTGGAATGTGCCGTTCGCCATGAGTAATTTTCATGAAAATCCGCAGACCAGACAAAACGCTTTCAAAAACCGCTACCATTGATTTAAAATGCCGTGTAAAAATTTTAAATAAACGAGTAAAATGCATCTTGAAATCCGTGACATAGTATATTAAACTATATCATAAGGAATACAGAGGCGTGAACACGGTATCGGAAGCCCGGGCGGACTGGACAGCACGGATCGGACCCGGCGGGCGGACGGCGGGAATGCAGCATGGATGAAGGCGAGGTGCGCAGGGATGGATCTGACGTATAAAAGTGCTTTTTTATTCGGTGACTCGATCGCGAAGGGGGTCGCGTTCGATGAGTGTGAGAATCGGTATATGATTTTAAAGGACAATTTTGCGGCGGCTGCGGCGAGGAGACTCGGCGTCATGCTGAACAACAAGGCAAAGTTCGGGTGCACGATCCGGAAAGGGAAAGATCTGATCGACAAGGCTGCGGCTGCAGCGAAGGGCGGAGAGACACGCATGGATGTCGCGCTTCTGGAATTCGGCGGGAACGACTGCGATTTCCGGTGGAAGGAGGTCGCCGAGGATCCCGGCGCCGACCATCAGCCGAACACCCCGCTCCCGGAATTTGTAGGCACTTATGAGGCGATCATCGCGGATTTGAAATCGATCGGGACCCTACCCGTCATCCTGACGATGCCTCCGCTCGCCGCGGAACCGTACTTCCGGTGGTTCAGCCGGGACATCGCGCGCAAGGACAATATCCTGATGTGGCTCGGTGGAGATGTGGAGACGATCTATTACTGGCATGAGCGGTACAACAGCGCCGTCTGGGAGGTCGCGTACCGCACGGACTGCCGGGTGATCGACATCCGGAAAGCCTTCCTCGAACAGCGGAATCCCGGCCGGTTCCTTTGCGCGGACGGGATCCACCTCAACCAGGCCGGGAACGATCTGGTTTCCGCCGTCATCCTGCGCAGCGTGGAAGAGTTCATCCGGACGGAAGCGCAATCTCAGGTGAAGTCTGTTTGAGGCGGATCACCGGATGTGATGTCCGTATACGTGAGTTTTCCGTTGACCCGGTCGGATCGCATCAGGCTGATCCGCGCGATTTCGGTGCGGAGAGCGGGGGTGCGGGCGGAAAGTGCGGATAGGCTGAAGCCTTCCCGCAGCGTGGTTTCGCGCGCGAGGGTCAGGTGAGGCGTGAAATCGCGGCGGTCGGTTTCGAAACCGGCAGCCGCGAGGGCGGCCGTCAGGCGTTCGTGGATGTCCGCGAGGGGCTGTCCGCCGTCGATGCCGGCCCACAGGATGTCGCCGCCGATCCGGCGGAATCGGCCGAGACCGCCGATGCGCAGTCCGAACGGCGCAAAGCGGAGGTCTGACACGATGCCTCGCAGCGCCCCGGCGCGGTCCGCGCCGACCTCACCGAGAAATGCCAGCGTCAGATGAAGATTTTCTCGCGCGGTAAAGCGGCCGTGCAGCGCCTGCCCGCGCAGGACCTGCTGCAGGGCAGCCAGCTCATCCAGGATCTCATCACGGAAAAGGATCGCGATAAATAGCCTCATATTGGAACTCCATTTTCCATCCCCCGGATCTCCCGGGATCTTCTTCGAACGGCTGTCTGTGTTTCCCGGTAAATTCCGTGCACCGGCTGTGATTTCCGGAAGCTCCTGCCACCCGACAGCCTGACTATAATCCAAACGCAGCCTGCTGGCAAGCGCATCGCCAGCGCGGGGAAATCGATTTTCCGGTGCGGATCTGATGTACAATGGAATGGGATCGCGGTATCGGGCAGGCATGGCGGCCATCAGGGCAGTCGGGAAGCGAGACATAGGCAGCGAGAGGATCGGATGGACATGAGAGGATCGGATGAACAGGAGGGGGTCGGATGGACAGCGTGACGATCCGGTTTTATGCCCGGCTCAACCGGTTTTTACCGAAGCATCAGCGGCAGCAATCTCTGGAACGTTTTTTCAAAGGGACTCCCTCCGCCAAAGACATTATCGAGTCCTGCGGCGTGCCGCACACCGAGGTTGACCTGATCCTCGCGGACGGCTGCCCGGCGGGTTTTTCCCATCCCGTGAAAAACGGAGAGCGGATCGCGGTGTATCCGCTTTTCACGGACCTGGACATCAGCGGGATCACGCAGGTGCGCCCGGAACCGCCGGATGACGGCGAGATCCGGTTCGTGCTGGACGGACACCTCGGGAAGCTCGCATCGCTGCTGCGCCTGGCCGGATTCGACACCCGGTATCTCAACGACACGGACGACAGCATGCTGGCCGACGTTTCAGCCGTAGAGAAGAGATACCTGCTTACCCGGGACCGGAATCTTCTTAAAAGGAAAAAAGTGGTATACGGCTATCACATCGAATCGACCGATCCGGAAGAGCAACTGCTCGACGTGCTACGGCGGTTCGGACTGTTCGGCCGCATGCGTCCGTTCGAACGGTGCCTGCTGTGCAATGCAACGCTCGAGCCGGTGGAAAAGGAGTCGGTCCTGGAGCGGATCCCGCCGAAGGTCGCGGCGTTTTGCGACGAATACGCCCGCTGCCCGGCATGCGGCCGCGTGTATTGGGCAGGCAGCCATTATGACCAGATGAGCGCATATCTGGATTGGATCCGGGAAAAGCGCGGCGGCAGGAACATTGAGGATACGCAATAAAGCTTTTACTCCATGACGGCGATTTCCTCCAATGACCATTGCTGCTTGAGGTCGCCGGTGTTTCCGGCCGCCGTCACGGCGTCCGAGGTCCTGGACGTGACACAGAGCATTTTGCCGCTGCCCTTGTTGGTAAAAGTGAAGTAGCTGCCTGCTTTCGCGATGATCCAGCGCTGCCGGGCGCTTTCGCTGTCCCGGTTCACCACGACGGTACCGTCTTTGTCCTCCAGCGACAGCCCGACACAGAGCCGGATGATCCGGTATTCGTTGCCGCCCAGGTGGTAGAAGAACATATATTGCTGGTAGCCGGGGTTCTGCTGCTGGGTTACCGGCACATTGACCCTGTCGTAACTGAAATCGATCGGAAGTTGGCCGTCCTGGGGATTATAAGCCTTCGGATTTTCCGACGTCAGCCCTTTTCCGGAAAAAGCGTTTGTCATGAGGTAGGCCCCGTCCGCGATCATCCCGCCCGGGTAGAACGGAGAGGCCGTTCCTTTGGTGAGCCACTCTTTCACCCGATTATAAAACGCGTCCGAGGAGACCTGCCCGAGGACATTCCGCATCTGAAGCCCCGGCGTGCCTTCCGTGTCCGGCGTATCCCGGACCAGCACCCGGTAATTGAACGATGCGTTGGCCGTGTCTGCAACAGCCCACCCGTTTCGCTCGCGCATATCGTCATAGGACGAAACGATCAGGTATTTCGGATGGCTCCGCCGCGCCAGCAGGAAGCCGTAATCCAGGTAGGCGAGCGACCGGCGCCACCCGGTGATGCTCCATTCGGGCGCCGTCCAGTTGATGGAGGGGGTGATAAACATGGAGTCCTTCGATGTCACGGGCCCGTCCTTGGCCGGGGCCTGCCATCCCCATTTGTTGATCCGGGAGTTTTCGCCCGAGGACCACACAACCGTAAATTTGGAGCCGTACTCCATCAGCTTGCCGTTGATGGCGTTATCCCAGATATTCTGTCCGGCATACGCCACCAGGACCGGCTTGCCGTCCTTGTACAGATAGGCGTCCTTGTATGCGGCCGTTTCCGATGCATAGCTGTTCCAGATCTGGCGCGCCTTCTGCTCGAAACTGACGGCCGAATCGCCGTAGATCGCCGCACAGAATTTCATCCCGCAAACATCGCAGTACATGGCAATGTAATTGCAGGCTGAGCCCCAGGAGATGCCGTTGGTCAGGTCCAGGACGACGGCATCGATCCCGGCTTCCCGGACCTGGTCCATGTAATATTTCCGCAGGATATTGGTCGAATCATTCCAGTTCAGCGAGGATGTCTGGGTATCGATCCCCGGATAAAGGACTTTGGTGCCCGACGAGGAGGCCGGGCTCCACCAGGACTCGGAGGAACCGTCCCAGACATTCAGCCAGGTCACGTTGATGGTCGGCTGGCTGTAAAATTCGATATCCTCCTCCGACATGTCCGATGTCGAAGAAGAGGAAGTTTTCGAGACGCCGGATTGATCCATACTGCTCTCCTCTATGCTGCTTTCCGCCAGGCTGCTGCTGCTGTTATCCGGCCCTTGTTCCCTGCAGCTGACCGCTGCAAAAACCATCAGCAACACAGCAAATACGATCATCGCCTTTTTCATCCTGAATCATCCTCCATGTCAAACCCGCCGGAACGCTGCTCTCTCCGCGGCCGGAAGCACCGCAGGATCCGCATCCGGGTTTCCGAATCGGGAAAATCCATACGGTTAACGTTTACTATAAATTTAATACAATCAAGCATCGAAATCAATGTTTCTGTTTCATAAACAATATTATCGTCATAATCGCCATATTTATTCATAAAAAATTGGATAATCTGTATACTAAGGAAATAAGCGGAAAAATACGCATTGACTATTCTGCCAATACAAGCTATACTTTTTACGGTGCGGTACCGTTTTGTATCGAAAATGTAAACGATAAACCCAGTAAAGTACGAGGCAGAAAATGGATCAGAAATTCGTATCGAGGCTCACATCCGCCGGACTTGCGATTGCGCTCATGCTGTCAGGGATCCCTGCGTTTACCGGGACTTTCGGCGCGGCGGGAGATGCGGAAAGCCCGTCATCCGCGGAAAATCCGTACACCAAAGAAACCTATGCGGATATTCAGAAGATCTATAAAGAAAAGAACTACCGGAATGTATCGGGAGCAGCCATTGAGATTGCCGTCAACGATGCGGTTTTGGCCGGCGGTGATCCAGTGGCGACCGAAAATGTTTCCGGTCATGAAGCATTTGTTTGGGGAGATGGCACAGAGTCCATCGAGATATCGTTTACGGCACCGGAAACCGGCTTGTATTGCATAGAAGCGGACTACACCACTACGAACAATTCATCAACCTATGCCGAACGAGGCTTCCTGATCGACGGAAAAATGCCGTTTCAGGAAGCCAACAGCGTTCGTTTCACGAAATATTACCAGAGTGTGAGCGGTAAACCCCTTTACAATAGTCTCGGCGATCAGGTGAATGTGGAGCAGGTGGAGATCAACGAGTGGTTTACCGCTGCATTCATGGATAATCAGGGGGCATCCACGGATCCGTTTCGCATTTATATTGAAAAGGGACAGCATACCCTTCAGCTGACCTATGTTTCAGGTGATTTGGTTCTGGGCAACCTCCGGCTGACGGCACCCCGCGAGATCGATCCCTACGCGCAGGTCGAGCAGCAGTATGAGGCAAACGGGTACCGGTCCGGCACGAAGGAAATCAAATTCCAGGCGGAAGAGTCCGCTACGATGAAATCGTCCCCCGCGATCCTTCCCGAATACAGCGGAGACCCTATTGTGGAACCGTTCTCCTATAAGAACATTGTTTTGAATTATCTGGGCGGATACAGCTGGCGCTATGGCAACAGCTCCATCACATGGGAGTTTACAGTCGATGACCCCGGACTTTATAAGCTTTCCCTGCGGGACTATCAGGGATGGAACAATGGCGCCACATCCTATCGCCAGATCATGATCGACGGCAAAATCCCGTTTGAAGAAATGTCATCCTATGCGTTTGCGTTCGGAAGAGGATGGCGGAAAGAAACGATATCCGATGCGGACGGTGCGCCATATTCGTTCTACTTGTCAGAAGGAAAGCATACGCTGACCATGACCGCAAAGCTGGGTGATTCCGCCGGAATCATTTCAACACTAGGCGTTTGCTCCAATCTGTTGTCCTCGCTTCTCCGCAAAATCAAGCTGATCACGGGCAACAGTCCCGACGTGAATTATGACTATGAGTTGGACACGACGATCCCGGATCTGATCCCCACTCTGAATACCATCAGCGAAATACTCGGGACCTCTTCCGAAAAGCTGAAGGAACTGACGAACGGAGCCTCCCTGGATGCGAGCAATCTGAAATCCTATCAGAAAAGTATCGATAAGCTTGCTCAGAACCCGGAGAACATACCGAAGTCTTTTGCCGATATCACGAATGCCCTTTCCGGATTCGGAAATGGGATCATCAATCTGCAGGATCAGCCTTTGGCCATAGACTATTTTCAATTCACGCCCGTTGACCAGGTGATCGTGTATGACAAGTCTTCCTTTTTCGATAATTGCAAAGCAACGGTCATTTATTTCGTGTATTCATTTATCAAAGACTACAATGCGATCGGGAGCATCCAGCAGAGCGGAACCGTCATCAAGGACACGATCAAGGTGTGGATCGCCAGGGGCAGGGAAGGCGGCGAACTGGTGAAGCAGCTCGCCGACCAGCAGTTCACGCCCGAAACGGGGATCAATGTCGACATGAACATCATGCCGACGGCGTCGGGAGCGGTCGATCCTCTGATGCTGGCCATCAACGCCGGCAAGGCGCCGGATGTCTGCATGGGAAGGGGAGCGGGGAGTCCGGCCGAATATGCGTACCGTGACGCCGTGGTCGATCTTACGCAGTTTCCCGGATTCCAGGAGGTTGCGAAGCGGTTTTCGGACCAGATCATGATCCTTTTCAAGGTCAAGGACGGCGTCTATGCTTTGCCGGAGAGCATGAGTTTTCTTGCCATGTTTTACAGAAAAGATATCGTCGACGAATTGGGGATCCGGATCCCGGACACATGGACAGATCTGTACAATTATGTGCTGCCGGTGCTGAACCGCAACAGCATGCAGTTTTCCGTCGGCCCGATGTATGATGTTTTCTTATACCAGCATCATGGTCAGTTTTATAATGCAGAGGGCACAAAGTCGGCGCTGGATACGCCTCAGGCCTATATTGCCTTCAAGGAGATGTGCGAATTGTACACCAATTACGGGATCCCTCTTGCCGCGGATTTTTTCAACCGTTTCCGGTCGGGTGAAATGCCGATGGGGATTTCCGACAGTTCGTTTTACACGAAACTATTGGCTGCCGCCCCTGAGCTGAACGGCCTGTGGGATATCGCGATGATTCCCGGCACCGAAGAAAACGGCACGGTGGACAGGACCGTGGGTTCCGTGTCGGGCAGCGCGGTGATCATATTGAGTGCATCCAAAAAACAGGAGTCTTCGTGGAAGTTTCTGGATTGGTGGACGACCGCAAAGGTTCAGGATGAATACGCGCGGAACATCGAAGCGGATATCGGCATTGAATCCAGATGGTATTCCGCCAATATCGAATCCTTTTTAGCGTTGCCGTGGAAATCGAAAGAGCGCAATTTCATCAAGGAAGAGCTCAAATGGGTCCGCGGCACGCCGATTTATCTGGGCAGCTATTTTACGGGCAGACATGTCGGCAATGCGTTCAACAGAAGCGTCATTTCCAATATGAATGTCCGGGATTCGCTGGAGAAAGCGGTCAAGGATATCAACATCGAGCTGAAGCGTAAGCAGCAGCAATACGGATACTACAGCAGCAACTGAAGGAAATGCGATTGGAATATCTGGAACGAGGGATTCATGCCATGAGACATCAAAAAACCGAGCACAGGAAAAGGTCCTTCCGATCTTTCATCAGCCGATACGGAGCGGGATATTTATTCCTGCTTCCATCTCTGCCGCTGATCCTTGTTTTTGTGGTGATGCCGGTCATCGTCGCCATGTTCCTGAGCATGACCGATTACAATATGTACCAGGCACCTCATTTCATCGGATTGACCAACTACAGGCTACTGTTTCTGGATGACGATGTTTTCCTGATCGCCATCAAAAATACGTTTGTATTTGCCTTCATATCGGGCCCGATCAGTTTTATCCTGTCCTTTCTGATGGCATGGATGATCAACCAGCTGCGCATGAAGACGATTTTTGCGCTGGCTTTTTATGCCCCTTCCATCACGAGCGGTGTTGCCATGTCCGTGGTGTGGATGACATTTTTCTCAAACGACCGGTATGGACTGTTCAACAATTTTCTCATCAATCTCGGCGTTATTTCGCAGCCGGTGCTGTGGGTGTCCGATACGAAGACGATCATGTCCGTTGTCATTTTCATTTCGATCTGGATGGGCATGGGCACCGGTTTCCTGACCTTCCTTGCGGGACTCCAGAGCTTGTCTCAGGATATCCACGAAGCGGCACTCATCGACGGGGTCAAAAACAAGGCGCAGGAGCTGTTCTATGTCATTCTTCCTCAGCTGAAGCCTCAGCTCCTGTTTGCCTCGATCATGTCGATCGTGGGTTCCTTCGGCGTATTCGACATCGTGGTCACGGTGGCGGGCCTGCCGAGTCCGAACTATGCCGCGCATACGATGGTCGCTCATCTGTTCGATTATGCGTTCATCCGCTTCGAAATGGGGTACGCTTCCGCTGTCGCGGTCGTCCTTTTCCTCATGACATTCCTGCTCGGCCGTATTGTCATGCGCCTTTTCAGAAGCAACGACTAGCGCCGGATGCCCCGGCAGTTTTGGGATCAAAGGAGTACGTGTGATGCAGCAGGCAGTTCAAAAAGGGTGGCACATCAGAATAGGCAGTTTCCGGATGACCGTTTCGGTGAAAACGGTTCTGTTCCTTTGCTTCATGACATCGTTTGCTCTTTTCATGATGCTGCCGCTGATCTATGTCGTATCGACCGCATTCAAGCCCCTGGATGAGCTGTTCACATTTCCCCCCAGGATCCTCGTGCAGAAGCCGACTCTGGCGAATTTCCAGGATCTGATCACGGCGCTTTCCGGAACGAGCGTGCCGTTTTTGCGGAACGTTTACAACAGCACCGTCGTTACATCCGTCATCGTACTGATCAGTATCATCATCAGCTGCATGGGCGCCTATTCACTCGCCAAAATTAAGGTTCCCGGCTCGCGGTTCATCTCCACGCTGATCATTGCATCGCTCATGTTTCCCATTTATGTGACACAGATCCCTTCCTATCTCATCGTCAATCAGCTGCATCTCGTTGATACGCTGTGGGCATTGATCATACCGAAGCTCGCGGCGCCGCTGAGTCTTTTCCTTATCCAGCAGTTCTGCGTGCAACTGCCTGACCCGATCCTGGAAGCCGCAAGGATCGACGGCGCAAACCAATGGAAAACATTCTGGAAGATCGTCATGCCGTTTCTGTCCCCCGCATGGGCCACGCTGCTGGTTTTTTCATTCGTAGGCAACTGGAATGATTATTTCAGCCCGCTGATCTATATCACCGATGCAGCCAAAAAAACGCTGCCGATCGCCCTGGCATCCATTTCGGGAGAAGGGATGGCCCGAGTCGGCGCCTCGGCTGCGACGACGCT
>CAZDPQ010000082.1:0-10852 GCA_964507305.1 uncultured Oscillospiraceae bacterium | reverse complement strand
GAGTCGCTGACAGCCGCGAGCAGCGTGACGTCGGGGAAGGTCTATTCGGAAGTCATCATGCGGGAGAGGCGGGGCGATTTCGGGGGCGGGACCGTCCAGGTGATCCCCCACATCACCAATGAGATCAAGGACCGGATCGCGGCGGGCGGCGACGACGCGGATGTCGCGATCATCGAGATCGGCGGCACCGTGGGCGACATCGAGAGCCTGCCTTTTCTCGAGGCGATCCGGCAGTTTTCTTATGATATCGGGCGCGAGAACTGCGCATTCATCCATGTCACGCTGGTACCGTACCTCAGCGCATCGGAGGAGCTGAAGTCCAAGCCGACGCAGCACAGCGTCAAGGCGCTCCTGAGCCTCGGGATCCAGCCGGACATCCTGGTCCTTCGCAGCGAGAAGCCGATCCCGCGGGACATGCGGGAGAAGATCTCGCTTTTCTGCAATGTGCCGAAAGACTGCGTGATCCAGAACATCAACTGCCCGATCCTGTACGAAGTGCCCCTGATCCTTGAGGAGGAGGGCCTCGGCAGCGTGGTGTGCCGCAAGCTCGGCATCGCCTGCGGGGCGCCGGATCTCGGCGAATGGCAGGACATGGTGCGGACGCTCAAGACCCTGGACCGTACGGCCGTGATCGCACTGGTGGGCAAGTACACGGGGCTGCACGATGCTTACCTCAGTGTGGTGGAGGCGCTCAAGCACGGCGGGATCGCGAACGGCGCGGAGGTCCGGATCAAGTGGATCGAATCCGATACGATCACGGAGGGCGACGAGGAGAGCCAGCTGGGGGATGTCGACGGCATCCTGATCCCGGGCGGCTTCGGGGCCAGGGGCATCGAAGGGAAGATCCTGGCCTGCCGGTACGCCAGGGCCAACAGGATCCCGTTTTTCGGGATCTGCCTGGGGATGCAGGTAGCGGTCATCGAGTTCGCGCGCGAAGTGCTCGGGCGGCGGAATGCCAACACCGCCGAGAACGACCCCGCGTCGGCCGACCCGGTGATCTACCTCATGCCCGAGCAGAAGAATGTCCGCCAGCTCGGCGGGACGATGCGCCTCGGGCAGTATCCGTGCGAGATCGACCCGAAGTCGAAGGTCCTTCCTTTTTACAGGGATACGCACATCAGCGAGAGGCACCGCCACCGCTATGAATTCAACAATGATTACAAGGCGGAGTTCGAGAAGAACGGCGTCCTTTTCTCCGGAACCTCGCCGGACGGACGGATCGTCGAAATGATGGAAATCGTGGATCACCCGTGGTTCGTTGGGGTCCAGTTCCATCCCGAGTTCAAGTCCAGGCCCAACCGGCCGCATCCGCTTTTTGCGGGCTTCATCCGGGCGGCGCTCGATCACTGCGGCAGCGGCGGGGAGCGCGCGGAGACAGGCGGCCGGTGATGGTCGATTTCCACACACATCTGCTGGCGCACATGGATGACGGGGCGCGCGACGGAGCGGCAAGCCATCGGATGGCGGAGAGCCTGGCGACGCAGGGCGTCACGCTCGCCGTCTGCACGCCGCATTTTTACCCTTACGCGGAGAGCGCCGGGGATTTCACCGCGAGGCGCGATCGAAGCTTCCGGCGGCTGTGCGAAGTGTGCGGAGACATCGGGGGGATCCGGTTTCTGAAGGGCGCGGAGGTCTACTGTGATGACGCGCTCGGATATAGGAAGGATCTGACGGACCTGCGCATCGAAGGCACGCCGTACATCCTGGTCGAGCTGCCGTTCCGCGGGACGCTGTCCCGCCCCGTGAGGAAGATCCTCCGGCTCCTCCGCGACCGCCATTCGCTGGTTCCGGTCATCGCCCACGCCGAACGGTATCCGGCGATCCGGCGGATGCCTCTGCACGGCATCCGCATGCTCCGGAGCCTCGGGTGCGGGATCCAGATCAACTGCGACAGCCTTGCCGACAGGCACACCCGGCGGATCGCGCTGAAGATCATCGCGCACGGCCTGGCGGATGTCCTCGGCACCGACTGCCATGACCCGGACCGGCGTCCGCCCCGGATGAGGGAAGCGCTGGAGGTCGTGGCGGAGTCCCTCGGACCGCAGGCGGCCGACAGGCTGGTGCGAAGCGCGGAAGCGATGACCACGCGGACCGCGTCCGGCTCGGCGGCTTTCGGAGCGGAGAGGACGGCGGTGGTTTTCGGGACGGAGGAAGCGGCGGAGAATGGCCCGGACAGGCCTGCCGGGTCCCGATAGCAGGGGATGTCCTAACGGATGCCTGCTTGGGACGTCCTATCGGATATCCGCTGAGGTGTCCGAAGCAGGATCGGAAGCGGATTCCTCGGGATCGCCGGGAGCGCGGTAGAAGCTGCCGGCTTCATCATCCGCGGTATCCGCGGATGAATACTCATAGCCGCTGTTTTTGCCGTATCCATAGGAGCCGTAGGATTTCCTGTAATATCCACCGTAATGTTTACCGTAGATTTTCGCATAATCCACGGCGTTCAGAACGATCCCGTAGATTTTCGCGTTGACGAACTCGAAGCTCTTGATGGCCTTGCCGAGATCCGGATGCGTGGTGACGGCATGACGGGCGACGATCACGACGCCGTCTGCGAATTTCGTCGCGACGACCGCATCGGAAACGATGTTGACCGGCGGGGTGTCCACGATGATCACGTCGTATTCGCCGCGCAGCCTCCGGATCAGCCCGTCCATCGCCGCACCCGAAATCAGCTCGGCGGGATTGGGCGGCAGCAGCCCCGAAGCGATGATGCTCAGGTTTTTATAATCGGTCTTCTGGATCGTGTCCGACAGCTGCGACAAGCCGGCCAGCAGATTGGACAGGCCCGGCGCTGACGGGACATTGAAGAACTTGTTGATCCGGGGCTTGCGCATGTCGCAGTCGATGATCAGGACTTTCATCCCGGTCTGGGCGAACGCGACGCTGATATTCGCGACGACTGTGCTCTTGCCATCGCGCGGCAGCGTGCTCGTGACGATCACGACGTTCCCGGTCTTATTCGCAAAAGAAAACTGCAGATTGGTCCGGATCGTCTTGTATGCCTCCACGACGCTGAAACGGTTGCCGGCCCCCGGTCCTTTCCGCTTGTGCCTGTGGAACAGGCGATCCTCTCTTTTATCCTTCGCTGATGATGACATTGACATTGCTCCTTCAGGACATCATTGGGTCCATCGCCCGGCGGCGGTCAATCCTCGTATTTCGGGATACAGCCCAGAATGGGTACGGTATAGTGTCTGGAAAGATCGTCCTCGCTGCGGATCCTGGTGTCAAGCACCTCGATCAGGACGACCGCGAGGGCTGAAAGCAGAAAACCGGCCATGCCGCCGACCGCCGTGTTGACGGTCTTGTTCGGGCCGGACGGCTCATCGGGCAGCGTGGCGGGGGATACGATCTTGACCGAGTCGGACTCCTTGATCCGGATGATTTCGGCCGGAGCCAGCTCCGCGATCTTGCTGACGAGGGTGTAGGCATCCTTCGGGCTGAGCGCCGTGATCCGGACTTCGAAAAATTCGGTGTTGTTGATCGACGACAGAGAAAGCATGTCCCGGATCTCATCCGCCGTATACCCGAGGCCCGACTGCACGGAGACCTCGTTCAGGAAAACGCTGTTCTGCAGGATGATCAGGTAGGAATTGACCAGCTTCTGCGCGTACTGCAGCTCATTGTAGGTCCCGGCCTGGTCCTGCTTGTCCTGGTTGGGGTTGACATACATCTGGCAGGACGACGTATAGGTCGGCGCGATCAGGAAAACGCTGATCATGGCGGCGACAGCCAGGCCGGTCAGCGAGGCCAGCACGATGACCCAGACCCGCTTGTACAGTATTTTTAAAATATCGAGGAAAGACAACTCCATATCCATTAAATCCTTTATCCTCCCTTACGACGGCCCGATGCCGCGCGATCAGCCGATCCTCGTGTGATCGCCGGCAGCCTGTCCGCCGAACTACCCGTATAAAGATACTACATCGGCATGGTTATTTCAACCCTGATTCCCTGTCGATAGTATGACCGCCGTCTTAAAAGATTGTTAAGACTCTGTTAAATGCAGAAAATCGTACATGTAAAAGCTTTACTTTTCCTAATTAGGATATTAAACTATAGCAATAACGGCACACTGCTGTGATATAGTGTAGCAATGGACGAAAGTGAAAGGAAGGCCGCGGCGGAATATTTGACGTCGCAGCGCCGAGACAACGACAACCGGGAGATCGCGGAGACTTGAAGAAAATCTGGCTCATCAATCAATATAATATGCCGCCGGAATACGGCCATCTGAACCGACATTACAATCTGGCCAAATATCTCGAGCGCCTCGGCCACGAACCGACGGTTTTGGTGGGCAGCTTTCTGCACAACACCGGCATCCAGATGATCCGTGACCGGTCTGTCTGCCTGCGGTATGAAGGCTGCAGCTTTCCCTGCTACTTTATCCGGACCTGCAGCTACGCGGGCAGCAGGGTCAAGCGCGTATTCGCGATGGCCCAGTTCTACCTCAATGTCATGCGCACGGCCCGCCGCCTGGAACCGCCCGACGTGGTCCTCGGCTCTTCCGCGCACCCGCTCGCGGCGCTCGCGGCCATCCGCCTCGGCCGCCGGTACGGCTGCTTGGCGATCGTCGAGGTCCGTGACCTGTGGCCTGAAAGCTTCGCGGCTTACGGCATACTCAGCAGGCGCAACCCGCTCATGAAGCTGTTTTACGCCGGGGAAAAATGGCTATACCGCAAGGCCGGCGCGATCGTTTTCACCATGGAAGGCGGAAAGGACTACATCCTCGCGCAAGGCTGGGACAGCGGGCACGGCGGACCGATCGACATGGCCAAAGTCCATCATCTCAACAATGGCGTCGACCTCGAGGCTTTCATCTCCGACCGCGAGACACACACGCTCCGCGACGCGGACCTGGACGACACCGACACGTTCAAGGTCGTCTACACCGGCTCCATCCGTCTGGTCAACGATGTCGGCCGGATCGTCGACGCCGCGGCGCATCTGCAGCGGCAGGGACACGGAGACATCCGCTTCCTGATCTACGGCGAGGGCGGCGACAGGGAAGCCCTGGAGAAGCAGTGTGCCGATCAGGGCATCACCAACGTCCGGTTCAAGGGCTTTGTCGATAAGAAATTCATCCCTTTCATTCTGAGCCGCTCCGACCTGAACATCCTCCATTTCAAGGATAGCCCGCTCAAGAAGTACGGAGCGAGCCTCAACAAGCTGTTCGAATATTTCGCAAGCGGCAAGCCGACGCTGTCGGACTGCGCCTTCGGATACGACCTCATCGCCCGCTACGGATGCGGGATCACGGAAGACCGGGCCAACGCCGCGCAGCTGGCAGACGCAGTCCTCCGGTTCCGGGACATGCCGCGCGACGAATACGCCGGATACTGCGCGAATGCCCTGAGAGCCGCTGCGGACTACGACTTCAAAGTGCTTGCGCGGAAATTTGAAGAGATTTTCCTCTGAAAAATTGACACGGCATCGTAAGCACAAATACAAGTATAAAAAGAACGGGAAGGCATCATGATCCGTCAAAGTGAAGACATTGTAGACATATTTACACTTATCATCGACCTCTTTCTGATGGGAATCGGTTTTTATTCGGTGATCAATTTATACACCGCGAAACAAGTCCTGACCTCCACGATCCCATTCGAATATTTCCTGCTGTTTTTCCTGTATCTCATTTTCTGGCTGCTGAGCACCAATATCATCAGAGTCTACAGGCACCGACGCTTTACCTCGTTGCTTCAGGAAGGGATCAACCTGCTGAAATCCCATTTCATATCCTTTTCCATGACCCTCATTTTTTTGAATCTATACAATCCGAAACTGATCAACAACCGGTTTCTATTCTATTATCTCGCCGTATGCACGACTCTCACGATCAGCGCCCATATCCTTGAGTGCACATTCCTTCAGCAATGGCGCAGCAAAGGCCGCAACAAGCGCTACGGTCTTTTGATCGGAAACGGCCCGGCCGCAGAGCTTGTGTTGGAGAAGATCCGGAAAACGCCGCAACTGGGGCTGTCCGTGATCGGTTATCTTGCTCCGGATGAAAACGGACTCGACATCCCCTATCTCGGCGATTATTCAAAACTGGAAAGTATCCTTACCCGATCCGTGATCGATACGACGATCATTACGGAATCAGTATACAAGAAGGAAATCAAGGACTGCTTTAGTCTGCTGGAGGCTATGGGTAAAAACGTGGCGGTTATGCTGGACCAGACCGTTTCCGATGTGGTACGCTCCAGGCCCGTCGATTTCGGCGGTCTTTCGATGGTTGCGTTTGACGGATATCCGCGAAAACCCTGGCAGGAACTTACGAAGAGATGCCTGGATCTGCTGATCAGCACGCTGGCCCTGGTCGCTCTCAGCCCGTTGATGATCCTGACATCGATCATCATAAAAATGACTTCGCGCGGCCCGGTATTTTTCGCCCAGGAACGAGTCGGACTCAGCGGACGCCGGTTTAAAATGTTCAAGTTCAGGTCCATGGTCGTGAATGCAGAGGATTTGAAAGAGCAGCTGACCGATCAAAACGAAATGGATGGCCCGGTGTTCAAAATCACAAATGATCCGCGTATCACGCCGATCGGACAATTCCTCCGCAAATCCAGCATCGACGAACTGCCGCAGCTTCTGAATGTCTTCAAGGGGGACATGAGCATCGTCGGACCAAGGCCTCAGCTACCGAATGAAGTTGATATGTACAACCCCAACCACCGGAAACGACTGAATGTCAAGCCCGGCCTGACCTGCATCTGGCAGATCAGCGGACGCAGCAACGTCGGATTCGACAAATGGATGGAAATGGACGCTCAATATGTCGACCAATGGTCCCTGAAAATGGACCTTATCATTTTACTGAAAACAATACCTGTCGTCTTGACGGGGAAAGGTGCAAAATAAGGAGTTGGAAAATGTTAAATGTAATAGGGCAGGGGTATATCGGTCTCCCGACAGCATTAATGTTTGCTGCAAACGGGATTGATGTAGTCGGGACGGATAAGAACGTTGATTTGATTGATCAACTAAATCACGGTGAAGTATCTTTTGAAGAAAAAGGCCTTCCTGAATTATACAGGAATGCTGTTAAGAAAGGGATCCGCTTCAGTACGGAGTTTCAGGCGACGGATCATTATATCATTTCTGTTCCAACACCTTATATTAGCGACTCAAAAAAGCTTGATCCCAGTTATGTCGTTAATGCAGTAAACAGTGTTTTAGAAATATGCTTACCAGGAGCGATGATTATTATTGAATCCACAATCTCTCCTGGAGCGATAGACCAGTATGTACGACCGATGATTGATGAATACTGCTATAAAAGTGGGAAGGTTGTACACCTTGTGCATGCTCCGGAGCGAATAATCCCAGGGAATATGGTTTATGAACTTGAATACAATTCTCGTACAATCGGCTCGGACACTATATCGATCGGCGAGGAAGTTAAAGAATTATATTCATGTTTTTGTAAAGGTGAGATCACTTTAACCGATATCCGTTCAGCTGAAATGTCGAAGGTCGTAGAGAATACATTTCGTGACATCAATATAGCTTTTGCGAATGAATTGGTGAAAATTTGTAACGCAGGTGGAATGGATGTATACGAAATCATACGGATCGCCAATAAGCATCCGCGTGTCAACATCCTACAACCCGGCCCCGGGGTAGGAGGTCACTGCATATCTGTTGATCCATGGTTTTTAGTAGGAGATTATCCAGGCTTGGCCAATATTATATTGGCTGCGCGAAAAATCAATGATTCAATGCCTTCATATGTTCTTGAGAAGGCGTCACATATCATGAATGAAAAAGGAATAAAAGATTATAACCGTGTTGGCTTATATGGACTTACATACAAGGAAAATGTTGATGATTTTCGTGAAAGTCCATCCTTGCAGCTACTTGAAGCAATGAAAAAGCATCTTGCCCCACCACTCAAGTCGTATGATCCCTTCATCCATAAGGACATTGTTCCAAATCAATACCATGATCTTGATCACTTCCTCAACGATGTGGACTTTATTATTATCATGGTTGGACATGACGAAATTAAAAATAACCTATCGAAATTACATGGGAAAGTCATCTTTGACACTAGAAAGGTCTGTAATTTTAAGGGAGTTTATAGATTATGAACAGCCACAAAGTTTTACAGAAAGAAGCGGTATGATGAAGAAGATTATGGTTGTGTTTGGTACGCGACCAGAAGCCATTAAAATGTGTCCGCTTGTTTTGGAGTTGCAGAATCGGAAAAACACGAATGTTGTTGTATGCGTAACAGGTCAACACCGTGAAATGCTGGATCAGGTCTTGGGTGCATTTCACATAACTCCGGACTATGATCTTTCAATTATGCAACAAAGACAATCATTGTTTGATGTAACGATTCGCGTGCTCGAAAAAGTGAAAGCAATACTGGAAAAAACTACTCCGGATATCGTACTGGTCCATGGTGATACAACAACAGCTTTTGCTACATCTCTTGCCTGTTTCTATATGCAGATCCCAGTCGGTCATGTTGAGGCAGGACTTCGTACATATGATGCTGCTTCACCATATCCTGAAGAATTCAATCGCCAAGCAGTCGGAATTGTCGCGCGCTACCATTTTGCACCGACAGAAAGATCAAGACATAATCTTATACAAGAAGGTAAGGACCCTTCGTCAATTGTTGTCACTGGAAATACCGCGATTGATGCATTAAAGACAACAATAAAAGATGATTATGTGCATGATAAATTGAATTGGGCGGCTGACAGCCGATTGATAATAATTACAGCACACCGGCGAGAGAATTTAGGCGAGCCCATGCGAAATATGTTTCGTGCAATTCGGAGAATTGTTGATGAAAACAGCGATATCAAAGCGATCTATCCAATCCACATGAATCCAGCTGTGCGTGAGGCTGCCAATGAAATACTTTCAGGATGTGATAGAATCCTTTTAATTGAACCGCTTGATGTTGTGGATTTTCATAATTTCCTTTCGCATTCATATTTCATTTTAACGGACAGTGGAGGGATACAGGAGGAGGCTCCCAGTTTGGGAAAACCTGTATTAGTTATGCGAGATACAACAGAACGGCCAGAAGGAATTACTGCTGGCACCCTAAAACTGGTAGGTACAAATGAGCAGATCATTTATAACGCATGTAAACTATTATTAGATGATCCTGACGAATACGATAGGATGAGCCATGCGTGCAATCCATATGGCGATGGGTCAGCATGTGTACGGATTGCAGACTATTTGACACTTAACTTATAACATTGTTAAATATCTGATGCTGCGAATGGTATAGCCATGAAGGGCATTATGAAAGGCTTATTTGATGAGGGGCGTAACTTACAACAGAGATCGGATTAATTTGGGGGGGAATAAAAGATACTCGATCTTTAACACCTATGTTGACGCATTGACTATGGATGAAACACTTAAGCGAATTCAAGATATCGTCGAAGCACGTATTCCGGTCCAGCATGTGGTTCTTAATGCAGGTAAAGTCAATATGATGCAGGACGATGAGCACCTAACAAACATTATTAACAGTTGCAAACTGATCAATGCAGATGGAGCCTCCATTTTGTGGGCTGCAAAGCAATTCGGCATTTCTTTGCCTGAGAGGGTGACAGGAATTGATTTGTTTATACGCCTATTGGAACTTTCCGAAAAGAAAGGCTATAGAATCTTTTTATTTGGAGCCAGTGAAAATGTGGTTCGAAGGGTAAAAGTATTAACAGAAGACAAATATCCTTCTATACAGATTACTGGTTATCGAAACGGATACTTTTCAGCCCCCGATAACGCTGAAATTGTAAAAACGATATCAGAGTCACAATCAGATATTCTATTTGTAGCCTTCTCATCCCCTAAAAAGGAATACTGGGTTTACCAGAATCTTGGCGAATTAAACGTACCATTTGTGATGGGAGTAGGCGGAAGTTTCGATGTTATAGCTGGTGTCACAAAAAGGGCTCCGATTTGGATGCAGCAAATAGGTTTTGAATGGTTTTTTCGTTTCATTCAAGAACCCGGTAGAATGTGGAGACGTTACTTGATAGGTAATATCAAGTTCATCCGTCTTGTGATGAAATATAAAAGGCGAATAAATAGAAACAGTGTTGGATGATATTATGATAGCGATATATGGATATATACTGATGGATTGTTGTGAATGAAAATACATTTAGTTGAACTTCTTAAAATAACAAAATCATCATACTGGTTTCGCTATTTATTTTCCAAGCTGATGAAACACCATTACGTTGATTTATCAGATAGAAAAATAAATGGTCAAGTAAAAAAGATAGTATGGAATCAATATGCTATTTGTTCCAATCAACTTTCACCATTGGATTACCCTGAAACGATTATATTGGCAGACCATATTCTTCATTCGGAATACACTGTTTTTTCAGATAAATGCCAACAGTTTACAGGAAACGGTTGGAAAACGGATTTTATCACAGGATATCGTTGGAATGATGTTCATTCGATATCATGGAGAGAAACACCAGATAAGAATGACATCAAGTATCCTTGGGAATTATCAAGACTCCATATGTTGCTAACACTTGCGCAAGCAGCTTTTCTTACGAATGAATGCAAATATCTTATTGAATACAAGTCTCTTATTCGTGATTGGGTAATCAATAATCCCGTTGGAATAGGCGTTAACTGGGCTTGCCCCATGGAGGTATCCATACGTGCTCTCAACATCTTTGTCAGTGCATTGTACATACGTGAGATTGCTCATGATGTCTTATTCATGAATGAAATTGAAAATTGCTTGTATTCACATTTATTATATTTAAGAGGGCATATTGAATACGGAATCGTACGAGGCAACCATTATCTTGCCGATATTGTTGGGCTGCTTGTT
>CAZDPQ010000081.1:0-10866 GCA_964507305.1 uncultured Oscillospiraceae bacterium | reverse complement strand
GATCCGCCCGCTTTCGATCATTTCATCCGGGACCATCGTCATGAACTGCTTCATCAGGAAGATCCCGATGGACATGGCAAACACGGGGGCGATCAGTGCGACATGGGTGTTGATGAATCCGAGCTTGGAGAGGATGATGTACTGCGGGATGAATATCACTCTCGATGTAAAAAGCAGCGATGTGATGATGATCGCGTTCAGGGCCTTTTTTCCGGGGAAATCGTGCTTGGCCAGGACATAGGCAGCTGTTGCCGCCAGGAAGATATGCCCGGCGGTGGCGACGATGCTCACGTAGACGCTGTTGAAGACATAGCGTGTGAAAGGGACCCACATGTTCGCGGCCAGTTTGTACAGGTCGGTGAAATTGTTCAGAGTCGGGTGGCTGACATAAAAGCGGGGCGGGAAGATGAAAAATTCCTCCAGCGGCTTGAAGGCGTTCACGACCGCGTAGACCAGCGGCAGCACCATGAACGCGCCGATGAAAAAGAGGATGAGGAACAGGGCGAAATTCGCGCCCCGCGAACGGTTGAGCTTCCGTCCCCTGCCGATATGGAATTGCCGATGGGATTTTCCCTTCATGCCTTCGCGTTTCCTCCGATTATGTTCCCACTTTGGATAAAAATCTCGAAACGACCCGGTGCGTCACGACCATCATCAGGAAAAGGATGACCGAAATGGCGCTCGCGTACCCCATTTCGAACCGGATGAAGCCGTAATCGTACGCGTGCACGGCGATCGTATGAGCCGCGTATTTCACGCTCGGGAACCCCGCGAGCTGGATGCTCACATCCGAGACCGCGAACGACGTCCCGATCTGGATGATCGCGCCGAACAGCAGCATCGGCGCCATGGATGGCAGCGTGATGTACCACAGCTCCATCCAGCGGTTTTTGATCCCGTCGATGGCGCCCGATTCGTACAGCGAACGATCCACGTTCTGAAGCCCGGCGATGAAGGCCAGGAATCCGGTCCCCAGGGATAGCCACAGCTGGACCATGATCAGGATGCCCAGGCTCATCGAAGGGTCCTGGAGCCACAGGAACGGTTCCTTGATGAATCCCCATTGCATCAGGAAGCCGTTGGCCAGGCCATACGAGTCCGGGCTGAAGATGAACCGCCAGATCACGTAGACCTGTCCGGATATCGACGGCGCGTAGAACACCAGCGTCACGAACGCCCGGATTTTCGGGGGAAGGTCGTTGATGATCCAGGCGAAGACAAAGCACAGGACATAGCTGACCGGTCCGGTGATGAACGCGAAAAGGAACGTGTTGCGCACCGCGATGATGAATACATCATCGTCCAGCAGCAGTCTGGTGTAATTCACGAGCCCCGTCCATTTCGGGAGCTCGAGCATGTTGAAATAGGTGAAGCTGAGCACGACCGACATCAGGATCGGGATAACGACCAGCAGGAAGAAGAAAAACATGTACGGCGCGAGCATGAAATAGCTCATCCGCGACCGGATGATCCTGGTGCCGAGGGACAGCCTGTCCTCTGCTTTTCTATTCTCTTTTCGGCTGCGTAAAAATCCCATCCGTCTCAGCGGCTCCCCTCAAGCCCGAACTCGATCCGCTTCCGGCGGATCTCCTCATTGATGTACTTGTTGTATTTCTCCAGAGTGGCCAGCGCGTTCCCGCCTTCGAAAATCGTCTCGATCAGCGCGTTGTTCAGGTTGCGCGACACGAAATACGATCCGGGAATCTCGGGCTGCTCCCGGACCTGGCCGCCCTGCAGCTGCAGCATGGAAAGCTCGCTGAACGACCACGGCAGGTCGGCGAGGGTCTTCGTATTCGCCGCCGGCAGCCTGGCCGCAGGGCCCATCAGCGATTCCATTTCCCGGGCATACCGGGTTTGTGCGTCCCTGCCCGTCCACCAGAAGACAAAATCCATGGCGCCATCCTGGTTTTGCGCTTTCCGGAATACGACGCAGGAAGAGCCGTACCCTTCCTCCGATCGGTCGACGCTGCCGTCCGGCCGGCGGATCCCCGGGATCGGGACCATCTCCCAGAGGTTGCGGATCTCCGGAGCAAATATGTAAAGGTAGTTATACGTCGAATAGGAAGCGATCCCGAGAGGCATCTCGCCGGTCCTGAAACGATTGGCAAAATCGTAGTAGACCGGAAGCCCGTATTCCCGGTAGATGTCCACGAATTCCTGATAGACCTCGATCGCCCGGGGGTCGTCGAATGTCGTCGCGGAAAAATCCTTCGTGTAATAATCCAGGCCTCTCTGGATCAGGAAGGTGCCGAACGTCCTCGGAAATGGCATGTAGGTGTCTCCCGCGGCTTGCGCGACGATGCTCGGGATCCCAACGTCCATGTTCCTCCGTGCGATGACCGGAATCAGCGCGTACAGCTCTTCCCAGGTTTCCGGCGGCCGGATCCCGAGTTCGCCGAAGATGTCCTTGCGGTAGAACATCATGTTGAATTCCTGGGTTTCGGGCATCGCGTAGACATGCCCCCGCAGCGTATACGGCACAAACGCGGTCTCCTGAAAATCCGGCTTCGCCGCCAGGAATCCCGGCGCGTTCTCCAGTTCGGAAAGCGCGCCGCGCACCGCCAGATCCACCGGCAGGTAGCGCGCCACGTTCAGCGCGACATCCGGGCCCTTGCCGGCCATCGTCGCCTCCAGCAGCGTCCCCTGCACAAGGCTGATGTTCACGCCGGTGCCGTACTGCAGGGTGAACATGTCCTCCGTCATGGTCTTGATGATCTGAGCCTGATCTCTGCCGGACCCCACCCATACCGTGATGCTTCCGTCCTTTTCGCTGACATTTCCGATCAGGTCGTAGTTTTCAAAGAAGGAAAAGACGAACGCCTTGACCTCATGGACCAGTTTTTCCATGAAAGTGCCGTTGCTCCTCGGGAGCGGCGTACCGGGAGCGGCTACCCAGAGATAGTCGATCTCCAGCGGCTGCTGCTTCATCTCGAGCATCCAGGCGGAAAGGGAGCTGACATTGGTCTTGAACCGGTCGAGCCTTTCCGGGATCGTCCGTGGCTCCTTCGCCAGGCTCCTGAGCTGGATGGCGATCTCCTGCAGGAGAGCCCCTTCCGTGCTTTTCCGGCCCGTGCTTTTCTCGATGCGCGCAAGCTCGTCCTCAAGGACCTTCGCGATCCTCAGGAATTCGCTTTTGAGCTCCGGGATCTCCTTGTCCAATTCGTAATCCCGGTAAAGGTCGGGCGTGACCCCGGTGATCATGATGATCTTGCGGTATAACGTGTTCAGATCGTAGATGCTGTCCTCGATCGCCTTGATCGTATCGCCCATGGAGCCGATGATGGCTTCCATGCGGATCGTATGCCGACCCTTTGTCAGGTAGAACCGGTAGGCATCCTCTCCTCCGAGCGGAGCCGCGACCCAGTTCTCATCGTATCCGTAGGTGACATCGGAGAGTTCCCGGAAAGGGACTTCCCCGTCGATATAGATCCGCCGGTGGGAGAAAAGGCCGCGGAGCTGATCCTGCCGGGTGCGCAGGACAATGATGTAATCCCCGTCCTCCGGCACCTCGATCTCCCAGTCGATCCACTGGCCGGGATACCTCCAGTTCAGCCCGCCGATCGTATTGAGGCGGATCTTGGACGCGTCGTACGGCCGGGTAATCGGGCTGATGCGGTCCGAGATGGGGTAGAGGCTGGGGTCTGATTTGAAAGCGGCCTTTTCCGCTTCGAAGTACTGCGCGAAAGCCGGCGCGTCCTGCCCCGGATGCGCTGCGGCGTATTCCTTATACGAGGGCGTCGGTTCCGGATTGTAGATCCGGAGAGAAGCGATGGCCAAAGTCTCCCTGACGCATTTCAGCGTGATGCGGTTGACGCCCTTGTGGAACAGGAACTCGAACGAATCGCTGTAGATCCCTTCCTTGTCCCGGCAGTCCGCGGTCATCCATTCCGACACGTCCACCTGGGGCGGCCGCAGGTCGTTGCCCCTGTTGTCGCGCCGGATCGCATTCGCGTCCTTCCACATCCGCTGAAATGAAAGCTGGGCAGCCTCCTCGAAAGGAAGATCGTCATTCAGGTACAGTTCGAACTCGATGTTCCCGCTGCGGTCCGGCGAAGGCAGATAGCAAAGCTGGATCCTGTAAAGGCCCTCCTCCGGGATATCGGCTTCCCAGGTCACCGAACCTGTCTGGTTTCCCCAGAAGATGGCGCCGGGATGGGTCTCGTCCGCGTACGGGGCGATCTGCGCGTCCGCCGAATCCACATACGCATCCGCCCGGACGACGGTCTCAAGGACGGGCGCCGGTTTTCCGGCCGTATCCTTAAGGTAGTCCCCGTAATCGTACGGATCCAGGATCCCGTCCGTGTCCGTCCGGATGATCGCAGCCGCCTCCCCCGCCGGCGTCCCGCCCACCGCCGCGCTGTTCTCAGCGGCGGCGGACGGGGCTGCCGGGGTAAAGGCGGAAAGTGCCGCGGCAAGAAATGCCGCGAGCAGGATCCGTGCTCTGTATTCGGTTTTCGGGTGCTTGCCGCAGCAGGTCATGCCGTCCCTTTCGCCGTTTCCGTCAGCCTTCGGTGATGCTGAAATTGTCGATCGTGATATCCGCTTCGGTCGTCTCGCTGATAAAGACCAGGACATTCCCTTCACTCGCGTCCAGCACGTCGATATAGCCCTCATACGTGCCTTTTTCGCCCGGGGTGCAGGTCAATTTATTAAAGCCGAACGATACCGCGTCCGAATCGATGGCCGCTTCCGGTCGGATGGTCATGTAAATGTTGACCGGGCTGCCGGCATTCACCAGATAATCGTATTTGATGATATACCGGTGATACGACGGGAGCTTGATCTTGGATGAATTCGTCTTGGCGAAAATCTTCCAGTCCGAAGAAGCGGGATAATGGATCTTCAGCGACGTGGTGCCGTCCAGCGCTTCGCCGCCCGTCGCCAGGGATGCTGTGATATCCGCCGATGCTTCCGGCAGCCCCTGCGATGTGATCAGGAAATTGGCCAGATCCGCCGATTCGAAGGTTTCCGCGGGCACCGGCTCGAACGGCTTGACTTCGACGAATGCCGCCTCCAGGGTGTCCTTGATGTCCTTTTCGAGGAGCGGGCGGTACATTTCGAGAGCGGTTGCGACCGGTACGCCCTGGAAAAGGATGTCTCCCCAGAAATTCCACCGGTTGGTTTCCCAGTTGCCGAATCCGCTTTCGTAATTCAGGACGACGCGGGAGTCCACATAATTGCAGGTGTCGATCTGCTCCTGGGTCAGATAAGCCAGATTGGATTCCGGATCGACGACATTGGATTCGCGGAGTTTCTTTTCCTCATCGCGCATGATGGCGAGGAACGCCCTGGCGCCATCCAGGTTTTTCGCCCCTTTCCCGAGTCCCAGGAAAAGGCTGTACCCCACATACTTGATGTCGTTGGGATCCTGGTCCGGGCCGATCGGGAACGGCGCGTTGTCCACCTCATCCTTCATGTCCTTGCAGAAAGACACGACGAAATCGTTGGCGCCCGCCGACATGGCGACTTTCCCCGCCTTGAAGTTCTGGACGTGGAACCCGAGGTCCGGGCTCCATACTTTGTACTTGTTGATCAGGTCTGCCTCGAACTGGGCCGCGTCGACAAATTCCTTGCTGTCCCAGACCACGTCCACGGTGCCGTCCGCGTTGGTTTTCGTCATATAGGCATTGTTGGAAGCGGGGAACACTTCGACGCCCCAGTAGGCGTAGCCCCACTGGTCCGTCTTGCCGTCCTTGTCCGTGTCCTGGGTGAGTTCCTGGGCGACATCGAGGAAGGTGTCCCAGGTCCAGTTGCCTTCATCCCAGTATTCCCTCGGGGTCTTCACGCCGTTGTTCACAAACAGGGTCTTGTTGTACCACAGGGAATAGCCCCAGGCGCCGGCGACAAAAGCCGCGTAGTGCTTCCCCTTCCACATGAAGGAGTCATAGAGCCGCTGCTCATAATCCAGCATCTGGCTCTTGTCGACATAATCGTCCACGGTGTCCAGGACATTGAGGACCGCCAGGCGCGGCATCCAGCCGCGCTGGTCCACCATGACGATGTCCGGCGGCGTGCCGGCCCCGATCATGGCCATGATCTTGGTCGGATAGATGTCGGCGGCGATCACCTTGAGGTTGACGGTGCCGCCCGTGTTGTCCTTCCACCATTTGGCTGCGCTGCCCAGCGATGTGGCTTCCCTTGTGATGCCGGGGTCAAAGTGCGAGACCATCGTCAGGTCGGCGCTCTTCAGCGTCGCGAGATCGACGCCGCCGTAGGTCCCTTTCCCTTTGTTCCCGCCGCCGGTGCCGCAGGATGTGCCCAGCGCGAGCGACGCGATCAGCAGGACAGCCGCCGCGGCCGCTCCCGCCCTTGTACGGAATTGTCTTTTCATTGAATCCTCCCTCCTGATCATCCGGGTCAGTTCAGCAGCATGTACGGGGTCACTTTTCCCGTCCTCCTGTTGCGCTCCCTGTATTCCCGGGGGGTGATGCCCATTCTCTTTTTAAAGGTCTTGTTGAAAAAGCTGATATCGTTGAATCCTACGAGGACCGCTATTTCCGTGATTTTCATATCGGTTTCGATCAGCAGGCTCCGCGATTTGTCGACCCTGAGCCTGTGGATGTATTCGAAAACCGTTTCTCCCGTGCATTCCTTGAATTTCCGGCTCAGATTCCTGGCGCTGCACATGCCGATGCGCGCAAGCTCTTCCTTGGTGATGTCTTCGGAGAAATGGTGCTCCATATACCCGATGACCCGGTACATGTTGGACATCGATGTGTCCTTCAGGGCCTCGTTCACCAGGCCCTTGTCCACGGCGGAGATGTATTTCCTGCTCAGCAGGGTGAAGATCAGCGCCATGTACAGCCGGATCATCAGCATGTACCCGATGGTCTTTTCATGCAGCTCCTGCACGATGCTGTCGACCTGGGCGATGATGTTCTGCATTTCGTTTTCCGTAAGCTTCAGGATGTTTCCGAAGCGGATGTCCAGCGGCAGCGAGGGCTGGAGATACAGGAAATCCATGATGCGGACTTCGCTCTTGCCCTGGATCAGCGTGCTGTCGATGAAGCCGGAATGGAAGTTGATGTTGAGGATGTCCAGTTCTTCGCCTTCGCTGAAGAGATATTCGTGCTCTTCTTCGGGATTGATGATGAAGACGTCCCCGGCGCTGATGCGGCACTGGTATTCCTCAAGGCCGGTGACCTTGATGTGGTGCTCGGCGCTGCCGCCCAGAACGACGACCAGTTCCGCGAAGCCGTGCTTGTGCAGCGGCGGATTATCCTTTTTATTGTGGACAAAGCGCACGATGGCGAAGGGGAAGTTTTCGTCCGCGAATCGGAACTCTCTTCCGGTGAAGATCCAGTGCCATCTTTTTTCGTACTTATACATCGCCGCTCATCCGCTCTTCCGGGAAACCGGACCCGGAGCGGGCTCCGATCGTCCCGCTCCAGGCCCCCGGTTTCTGTGGATGTTCTGTTTCTATTACCATTTTACCGCTCAACAGGATTTTCCGCAGGCCGCGTCATTGCCTGACGGGTTTGAGTTTCAGCGCGACCAGCGTACCGGCCGCAGCCAGGGCGATCATCAGAACGGGCAGGAAAGCGCCGCTGTCGGAAGTGGCGGGAGCGCCGGCTTCCGAAGAAACCCCGGAACCAGCGTCTTCGGAGACGCTTTCCGTCGGCTGCGTCGTCGGTTCTGACGTCGGCTCAGACGTCGGTTCCGTCGTCGGCTCTTCGTCAGACTGCAGGAACCAATCCATCTCGGAGGCGTCATACAGCCAGGTCGAAGGTGCGATCAGGGCGCCGTTGAGTCCGACCAGCCCGTCCAGGAATTCGATGGTGTGGTCCGTTTCGGCAACGAAATTGCAGGTCGATGTAGTGTCGATCCAGAAAGAAAGCCTGCCCACCATGTTCCCGCCGCCGACATCTTCGCTCTCATAGGCGACCATGACGGCATAATTGCTTCCGTTCTCCGTGTTCCATTCCCTGACGGTCTTGCCGTCCACCCGGATCAGGTCGTTGACCGCGTTCTGAACGGATTCGGGGATCGATCCGCCGCCGGCCTGGACATTGATCACTTGTCCCGTGGTGATCACACTGGTGGTGTAGAAATACGCGGTCCCGAAATTCCCGTTCATCATTACGGGCGTTGCCGTATAGAACTCCGTGGGGGCTGCCGGCGTAGGCGTCGGGGGAACTACGACTTCGGTGCCCCATGTCTTCGCGACAGGATCATAATGCAGGGAAACTTCTTCGGCGGTCTTGTAGCCATTGAAGCTGATGAAGTTCTTCGCGATGGTCACGACATGGGTGTTGCCATCCGCGAAATTCATCTGCGCGGTGTCCAGATAGATGCGGATGTCGTTCTCGTCGGCGCCGACATGGACCTGCGCGCCGCCGGGGACTTCCGTGTTCCACTGCGTGATCGTCTTGCCGTCGACCGTGATTTTATCATTGAGGGAAGCGACGGCATCCGCGTTGTAGTATTCATTGTCCGTGGCCATCTGGTTGGCGCCGACGAGCAGGGACTCACCATGGGCGGGGATCCACAGGGGCGTGTCGAAAAGGACGCGCATCGTGTTGCCCCAGGCGAATGTCGGTTCGCTGTCGCCGCCGGTGACCGCCATGGTCGGAAGAGGCGCCGTGTCGGACCAGGTCATGGAGTCCGGATCAAGATAGTACGTTGTCGCGGGGGCGCTGAAGAGGCTGTAGGATTTGAACTGGGAGTTCAGAGCTACCGTATGTGTCTCTCCGTCGGTGAAATTGACCAGAGCCGCGTCCGCATAGACGGCGATGAAGTTGGAGGTGCCTTCCCGGTAGAAATGCACCGCTCCGCCGTAGCTGCCGCCGGCCTCGACCAGCTGCGCGATCGTCTGTCCGTCGACCGTGATCCCGTTCAGCACACCGTTCACGACATCCGGGTCATAGTTCGGATCTGTCGGCGCCATCATCTGCAGATTGGCGATCGTGACATCGGTGTCGCTGTTGGTGATGTTTTCATTGAAATAGATCCGCATGGCGTTCTGCGAATACGCTGTCAGGTCGATGGCGCCGGCTGTGGTCAGCTTGGCTTCCGACCAGGTCTTCGCGACGGGGTCGAACACCAGGGAGCCGCCGACGGTCGGGACATGGCTGTATGCCTGGAATTTCGAGGTGACCGTCACGGTATGGGCATTGCCGTCGGAGAAGTTGACCAGTTCCGCGCCCGTGTACACGGCGATGTAACTGGAGCTTCCTTCTTTATAGAAGTGGATCGCTCCGCCGTACGGGCCGCCCGCGTCGACCAGGTCCCGGACGGACGTACCGTCGACGAAAATCCCGTCCAGCACGCCGTTGACGACCGCTTCGTCATAATTGGGGTCGCCGGGGGCAAGGAGCTGGACGTTGGCAATGGTCACGTCCGTGTCGCTGTTGGTAATGTTCTGGTTGAAATAGACCCGCATCGCGTTCTGCGAATAGGCGGTCAGGTCCAGTCCGCCCGTTATCATCAGCGGCAGGGGTACGGCATTGATCAGTGTGACAAATGCAAGCGAGCTGGCAAGCAATACGATGGTCATGAGCAAACGAATTACCTTTTTCATTCCTATCCTCCTTCACAAATCCTTTTCTGTCCTGGTCGGTCCTGTTGAATCGGAAAGTACATGGGCATGCAGGGACTTCCCCGAAGCTCCTGCACCTTAATCATAGCATTCGCCGGAATTAAAAAAAGGAGTATCGGGCCATAATACACGCAGAGTAGGCATTTTGGGAACGAAAAACCCGCTTCATCCAATAAAACGGGTCTATTTCGCTGCATTATGCATAAGAATCGTGTTTGTCGTTATCGCATTTATCTATTATTTATCATCTCGTTGCCGATTTGCACTATTATTCGGCCGATCTTGCGGACGGATGCTTACCGTGAAAAGGATATGCCCCCGGTGTAATCCCGGATATCGATGTTCGGATGGTCTTTGTCCGTCATGACCTTCCCTCCGCACACGAAATTCTCGAAGCGAATATTGCGGACCATGTTTCCGGGACCGGCGCCGAGAAGGTAGGACACGCTTTCGCCGCTGCCCGCGTAGGTGACATTGCGGAACGTCACTCCGTCCACGATGCCGGCTCCCCAGCCGGATTCATCGACGGTCTTGATCTGGAAAAGGGATGCGATCCGCGGCTCCCGGAACGGTTCGATCCGAACATTGCTGAACAGGATCCCGGAAATCGTGTTCCCGCCCGACGCCCACAGTGAAAACGCGCCGCCATGTTTGTACAGATCCCACACGTTCTGCACGTTGAGGATGTCGTTGTTCTCGAACGTGACATCACGGATATCCCCGGGGGTGTCCGCCATCCCCAGCAGCACGATCCTCGCCCCGTCGCTCAAAAAGACGGAATTCCGGACCGTCACCGTCTGCGCGGGTCCGTAATGGTACATGACGAACAGATCGTCCGTGCTCCGGATGAAGCAGCCTTCCGCCAGCCCGTCGCTGACGCCGCTCATATGGATCCCGTCCGCATTGACGATCGATCCGAACATGTCGACGCCGCGCACGACCGGGCCGGTGGAGTGGTTGACCACGATCGCCCACATCGGGGGATCGAGCACCGTGATGCCCTCGATGAGAAGGCGATCGGTGTACTCCGCACGGATCGCGCTGGTCCTTCCTTCCGCGTACAGTTTCGCCGGATCATGCGTCAGTCCGCTGCAATCGAGGATACCCCGGCCTTTGATGGTGATGCCGTCCCTTGAGTCCGCGTTGATCGCCCCCCTGACAATAGCCCCGGGAGCAAGATAGACCGTGTATCCATCCCTTGCCAGAAAGAACGATTCTGCGGAATAGACATGGCCGTAATAGGAATTGTTCGCCTCGTACCCGTCGCAGAGGATGGAGTAGTTGAAGGACGACCCGTCGATCCCCTTGTTCTGGATCACGTCGTCCTG
>CAZDPQ010000080.1:0-11030 GCA_964507305.1 uncultured Oscillospiraceae bacterium | reverse complement strand
ACGCTGGGAGGCGGGAACCATTTCATCGAAGTGGACCGGGATGATGAAGGACAGGTCTACCTGGTCGTCCATTCCGGCAGCCGCCATATCGGCACCGAAGTCGCGAAGCTTTACCAGGATCTGGGCTATGCACGGCTCAAAGAACGCGGCCGCCGCGGAGAAGATGCGGACATCCCGCATGCTTTGGCGTATGTGTCCGGCGATCTGCTGGACGATTACCTCCACGATATGCGCATCCTGCAGGAGTACGCGCTGCTCAACCGCAAAGCCATGGCCGACGAGATCCTCCGCGGGCTGAAGCTTGATGCAGCCGACGCGTTTACGACCATCCACAACTACATCGACATCGGGGCGATGATCCTGCGCAAGGGTGCCGTGTCCGCCGGGACCGGCGAAAAGCTCCTGATCCCGATCAACATGCGCGACGGCAGCCTGATCTGCATCGGGAAAGGAAACGAGGACTGGAATTTTTCAGCGCCGCACGGAGCCGGCCGCCTGATGAGCCGGACCGCTGCCCGGAACGCGTTTACGGTGACAGAATTCAAAAAGCAGATGAAGGGCATTTTCACCACATCGGCAGGAAAAGATACGCTCGATGAATGCCCGATGGCGTATAAGTCCATGGAAGACATCGTCGGCCAGATCGGGCCGACGGCGGAGGTGCTGAAGGTCATCCGGCCGGTCTACAGCTTCAAGGCCGGCGAGTAATGCGGTTTCCGGACGGACCGATGAAGGGAAGAAGGCGAACGGGATTGGAAAGCAGCCGTGAACTGTGGGAATTCTACCGGACTCTGGACCGGTCGCTGTTCGTGAGTCCGGAGCTCCGGGACAGCGCCGGATTCGACGGTCCGCTGCCGATCGGCTTCGGGCAGACCGTTTCGCAGCCATCCCTGGTGTACCGCATGGTGGAGCTCCTGCGACTGGACGAAACCTGCAGGGTCCTTGAAATCGGGACGGGTTCCGGCTACGAGACGGCGTTCCTCGCTGCATTCGCGGGCGAGGTCTTCACGGCCGAACGGATCCCGGAACTCGCCGAGACAGCCCGGAAGCGGCTTTCCGCCCTTGGATATGCGAATATCCGCTTCCGCGTCGGAGACGGAAGCGATGGCTGGGAAGAACACGCTCCGTATGACCGCATCATCGTTTCCTGCGCGGCTTCCGCAGTCCCCGACCCGCTCCTTTCCCAGCTGAGACCCGGCGGCATCATGATCATACCGGTCGGGACGCCGTATCGCCAGGATCTGGTCGAGATCCGGAAAGACGAGTCGGGCGTGATCACCTCCAGAACGCTGCTTCCCGTCATCTTTGTTGAATTCAAAGGCCGTTACGGCTGGCAATGAATGCGGAACATTACGGCATAGAGATCGTATAATGAGTAGAAAGCGCTTGCATTGTTTTCCCTTTGCCCGTTTTTCGGATTTCCCGGGCAGAATGCCCCGGGCAGTGCGTAAAACATGATAGAGACAGGAGATGATCATCCATGAAAATCATCCGGACGATTCTCGCAAACAAGAAATGGATTTCGATCCTTTCAGGCGCGCTTGCCGTTGCTCTTTTCGTCAGCGTCTTCGCTCTTGCGCGCATCCACCCGTGGGACAACCACAGCGAAACATCGTCGGACAGCCTGATTTCCGACACGGAGGATTCCGGCCATGACAGCTCGGCGGCCGATCCCACCGGCACGCCATCTTCTTCGGAAGCGGCCATTTCACAGAACACATCCTCTGCTTCATCGAGCGCATCACAAGCTAAAGACACGGAGATCAAGGGAACCGTCACCAATAATAACGTCACGGTCACCACGATCAACCAGGCTAAAAAGCTGCCTAAATTCAAATCCTATCAGGAGATCCTCACTCTGCTGAAAGAAATGGGCGTCACTTACGAAGGATACTACAGGGGCGGCGCGATCATGGACGATGCGGAAGTTCGCGAGAACCAGGCGGATACCGCGGCTCCTACGGCAGGAGATTCCTCCAAGGGAAGCGATTATTCGTCCACCAATACCCAGGTGAGCGGGATCGATGAAGGGGATATCATTAAAAACGACGGGGAATATCTTTACATCGCCGGCGGAAACGTCGTATCGATCGTCAAAGCCTACCCCGCCGATGAAATGAAGAAGACATCCACGATCCAGCTTGACCCGAACGAGTCTGTCCAGGAACTATATCTCCAGGACGATCTCCTGACCCTTGTCTGCGTTTCCTACGAGCAGATCATGATCGAGCCCGTGATCCTTCCCGAAACGACGCCGGAGCCCGATTCGAAGGCCGACGTGTCGGACGGGACTGCATCCAGGGAGGCGGAGCCAGCGGTGGATGCCATGCCGGCGATCTGGTACATGGGAAGGCAGCTGACCGTCATCAAAGTTTATGACATCACTGACAAAGCGGCTCCCGCTCTCAAGCGCACACTGAAATTCGATGGTTATCTGACCGCTTCCAGAGTGAAGGACGGCCGCTTCTACCTTGTGACCAACCAGTACATCCCCAGCTTCCCGGAAAGCCAGGTCAAACCCGAAGATATCCTGCCCTCCTATTCGGACAGCGCATCGGGCAAAGGCGATATCGTCATTCCGGCGGAGAGCGTGGAATATTGCCCGGAGAATGTTTCCGCAAACTTCATCCTCGTCAGTTGCTTCGATATCGGCACCATGGAGCCCGCGACGGTCGAAACGGTTCTCGGAGCGGGCAATACGATCTACATGAGCTCCGAAGCCCTTTACATCGTACAGCCTTTTTACCGTTATTACACAACGACTGTGAAGGATGCCGCCGGCACCGCGGATCAGAACAGCGATCCGCAGAAGCCTGACACATCCGTGACCGGAACGGCCGGCGAAGTGTCGGCGGTCGAACCGGAGCCGATCGTCGTTTCCGTCGCCGATGAAGGGACGGTCGTCATGAAATTCGCCCTGACCGATACGGGCGTCAAATTCAGTGTGGCGGGCGAGGTGCACGGCCAGATCCTCAACCAGTACAGCATGGATGAATATGCCGGCACATTCCGCATCGCGACGACTCAGTGGACGATGGACGGCACGGTCAACAACCTGTATGTGCTGGATGCGGCCATGAAGGTCAAGGGCAAGATTGAAGACCTGGCCAAAGGCGAGAGGATCTATGCGGTGCGCTTCATCGGGAAAACCGGCTACATCGTGACATTCCGCAACATGGATCCTCTGTTTGTCATCGATCTGTCCAATCCCGCGGCACCCAGAGTGGCCGGCGAGCTCTCGATCCCCGGATTTTCCAATTACCTGCACCCGGTCAGTGATACGCTGCTGATGGGCATCGGCCAGAATACGGTCACCTTATACACCAAGGATGAATATGGGAATGAGACCGTCGTCGGCAGCCAGCAGAGCGGACTGAAAGTTTCGCTGTTCGATGTGTCGGACCCGACGGATCCGAAGGAAGTCTCTTTCCTGGCGATCGGAGGTGCCGGATCCAATTCCGAAGCCCAGTATAATCCGAAGGCTTTCGTCTGGTGGGCATCCAGGTCGACCGCCCTGTTCCCGGCTTATGTGTACGGCAAGGACGGAGGCGTGAGCTATGATGAATATTACAACGCGAAATCCGGAGCGATCGCCATAGCCGTCGAAAACGGCAAGCTGGTCGAGAAGGCAAGGCTTTTCCCGAATAACACATCATACGGCTATTACGGGCAATCCCGCGCGGTCTACATCGACAATGTGATTTACATCTCCATGAACGGCGGTCTTTATGCTTATGATGCCGGATCGATGCAGGAAATCGGCAGGATCACCGTGACGGAAGGCTACGACGGAGTTGTCAAGGACGGCGCGGTCCGCTGAAACGCCCTGCCCATGGCCTGACATGAACGAAAAGCCCCGGGGCTGCCTCGAGCCGGATGCTCGAGACAGCCCCCCTTTTTTATCCGGGGCTTTCATGACAGATGACGATTGTATACAATGTGCACAAAATATCAAGAGAAACCGTAAATAATTTGTAAAAACTATTGACATTCCCAAAAGACAGGCTTAGAATGAAATTGTTCCCGGAAACGTTACCGGGAACGTTACAAGCACATCGCAGCTGCAGATACGGCACGATACATGGTTCTCTGAGGTAGAGACGATGATAACGATCCGGGAAGTGGCTAAAATCGCAGGAGTCTCCGTCAGCACCGTTTCACGGGTGATCAACAATATGCCGGATGTCAATCCGGATACCAGGATCCGGGTCGGCCGGGTCGTCGACGAATACGGCTATATCCCGAATGCCAGCGCCAAGAATCTCAAACAGATCCGCACCAACATCCTCTGCATCATTGTCAAAGGGATCCAGAATCCGTTCTTTGCGGCGATCGTCGAAGAGATCCAGTCCGAAATCGGCAAGACGAAATACATCCCCCTTGTGCATTATATCGACGAATCGGACGACGAGGTCAAGACGGCCGCGTCCCTGACGTCGGAAAAGAAAGCGCTCGGGATCATTTTCCTCGGCGGCACGCCTTCGCGGAAGGCGAAAGCCATCGCGAAGCTGAAAGTGCCATGCGTCCTGACCACCATGTCGACCGGCGGGCTCAACATCCGGAACGCGTCGAGCGTGTGCGTCAACGACTTCGAATCGGCCGGCAAGGCTATCGCATACCTGATCGACCGCGGGCATCGCAAGATCGCGGTCATCGGCGGAGTCCGGCTCGGGAAAGACCAGATCTGGGACCGGTATGCCGGCGCGATGAAAAGCTTCGAGGAGCACGGTATCCCGTTTGATGAAGACCTTTATTTTGACTCCAAGTTTACATTCGAAGATTCCCACGCGGCAATGAAACGGGCGCTTGCGGAAGGCCGGAAGCGTTTCACCGCGGTGTTCGCGATGTCGGACATCATGGCGATCGGAGCGATCCGGGCGATCTGCGACGCGGGGCTGAATGTCCCGGGCGACATCTCGGTGATCGGCTATGACGGCATCAAGCTGGCCGGCTACTACAACCCGACGATCACGACGGTCCGCCAGCCGGCGGAAGAGATCGCGCGCAAGAGCGCCGAACTGCTCATCCAGAACATCCGGGGCGAAAATGTAGGGAAAAGCCTGCTGCTGGACACCGTCATCGTCGAAGGCGCATCGGTGCGGGAGTGTTTTTAATGCAGGAAACTGCTTTAAAAAAATTTTAGGAAGGGGAGAAAAGAAGTATGAAAAAAGTTCTAGTGATCGTCATGATGTTCGCAATGCTTGGACTGGCGTTCGCGGGGTGCGCGACGGCCACGCCGACAAAAGCCGTATATGACTTGAAGGTGTGGGGGTCGCAGGATGGCCAGGCGATGCTCCAGACGATGATCGATGCCTTCAAGGCCGCCAACACCGACGCCGAGTACAATATCACGCTCGGGGTCGTCGGGGAGGGCGATGCGAAGGCTAAGGTCCTGGAGGATCCTTCTGCGGCCGCGGATGTGTTCTCCTTTGCGAACGACCAGATCGTGGACCTCGTGAATGCCGGAGCCCTTTATGAGGTCACCCGCAACAAGGAAGCGATCATCGCCGCCAACATGCCGGGTTCCGTGGAAGCCTCGACGGTGAACGGAAAGCTCTATGCGTATCCGGAAACCGCCGACAACGGGTATTTCCTGTATTACGACAAGAGCGTTTTCACCGAGGACGATGTCAAATCGCTTGACAAGATCCTTGAAGTGGCGAACACCGCAGGGAAGAAAGTGTTCATGGACGTTTCGAACGGCTGGTACATCGCGTCCTTCTTCCTGGGTGCGGGCTGCACGCTGACGATGGGGACGGACGGCAAGCAGGTCTGCGATTTCAACAATGCGAATGGACTGCTCGCCGCGGAAGCCATCAAGAAGTTCACCGCGGATCCGGCTTTCGTGACAGGCACCGATGACGTGTTCACCGGCGGGATGGGTACCACCATCGCGGCGGGCGTCAGCGGCACCTGGAACGCGGAAGCGGTGTCCGGAAGCCTCGGCGCCAACTATGCCGCGACTAAGCTCCCGACATTTACCTATGGAACCGAACAGAAGCAGATGGGAAGCTTTGCCGGATACAAGCTGGTCGGCGTCAACGCCCTGACCGCCGCTCCGGTGGAAGCGATGAAGCTTGCCGAGTGGCTGACCAATGAACAGAACCAGGTCCTCCGTTTCACGACGAGATTGATGGGGCCTTCCAACATCACCGCGGCCTCCAGCAATGAAGTCAAGGCGAATGTCGCGCTCGCGGCTCTTGCGGCCCAGAACCAGTTCGCAACTTCCCAGAAGGAAGTAGCCGGGACATACTGGACGCCTGCCGAAGCATTCGGCGCCACGATGGAAGCCAAGGACTACACCAAGGATCTCCAGACGCTTCTCAATGAGATGGTCGCGCAGATCCAGCAATGACGGACCGGTGCCTGAAGGCACCATGATATCTCCGGCGGGATGCGGTGCAGGGACGCACAGTCCCTGCACCGCCGTTTCCAATGTTCCGGGAGGTGACGATTTTGAACTACATTGATTATGTGACCTTGTCTCCGCTGACCCGAATGTTCATCCGCATCCGCAAAGGGATCGCGGATCTTCCGCGGAATCTCGGCAAAGGCTTCACGGCGGTCGGGAAAGCAGCGAAAAAAGCCGGTACGTCGATCGCGCACGCGGTCCGATCCTATCTGTCAACCTTCCGGGCGGGCGATTTCCGGACGAAACTTTCGTACATATTCATGGGGTCCGGATGCTTCCTTCGCGGTCAGATCATCAAAGGGATCGGGCTGCTGTTTCTGCAGGCGGCCTTCATCGTGTACATGGCCACCTTCGGAGCCGGTCAGCTATCTCTCCTGCCAACGCTGGGAAAGGCCGTGAAAAAGGAGATCTGGAATGAGGAACTCCAGATCTACGAGTATATCCAGGGTGACAATTCCATGCTGATCCTCCTTTTCAGCATTTTGACCATATTGATCATCATCGCGTTTCTCGCGGTGTACTTCGCGAATATCCGGCTGGCTTACCGCAACCAGATCGAACGGGAGCAGGGCCGGAAACTCAGGAACATCGTCCAGGACATCCGGAGCCTGTTCGACCACAATCTCCACATCACGTTCCTGTCCCTGCCGGTGGCCGGCATTTTGATGTTCACGGTGCTTCCGCTCATCTTCATGATCCTGATCGCGTTCACGAACTACGACCGGTTCCACCAGCCGCCCGGCACGCTGTTCACCTGGGTCGGTTTCGCAAATTTCAAAAATATCTTCTACGGAAATCCGACGCAATCCCGAACATTCACCGGCATCCTGAACTGGACGCTCATCTGGGCATTTTTCGCCACGTTTTCAAATTATATCCTGGGCATGGTGCTGGCGCTGATGATCAACAAGAACGGGATCCGGTACAAAAAATTCTGGCGCACGATCTTCATCATCACGATCGCGGTGCCCCAGTTCGTGAGCCTGATGCTCATGTCGCGGCTGCTGGGCGACCAGGGCGCTCTCAATGTGCTGCTCGGCTATCTCGGGGTCGCACCGGTCAAATTCCTGACGAACGCACTGTATGCGAGGATCACCGTGATCATCGTCAACATCTGGGTCGGGATCCCGTACACGATGCTGATCACGAGCGGGATCCTGATGAACATCCCGAACGATCTGTACGAAAGCGCACGGATCGACGGAGCCGGCGCGGTCAAGACGTTCACGAAGATCACGCTTCCGTACATGCTGTTTGTCACGACGCCCTATCTGATCACACAATTCGTCGGCAACATCAACAATTTCAACGTGATCTACCTCCTGACGGCCGGCGGACCGGCCTCCCTCGACTATTACCAGGCAGGCAAGACCGATCTCCTGGTCACATGGCTGTACAAGCTGACGCGGGACCAGCAGGACTATAACCTGGCGTCCACGATCGGCATCCTGATTTTCGTGATCACGGCGATCCTGTCGCTTATTGTCTATAATCTGTCGAGCTCGATGAAGAAGGAGGAGAGTTTCCAATGAAAAACGCACGCGTACGCTCTTCCATTGCAAACACCGTGATCTACATCGTCCTCTCGCTGATGGCGATCCTCTGGCTCCTGCCGATCCTCTGGCTCGTCCTGACATCCCTGCGCGCCGAACAGGGCGCCTGGATCCCTTACATCCTGCCCAAAGCCTATACACTGAACAATTACGTCAGGCTCTTCACCGAGACCGATCTGTTCAATTATCCGCGCTGGTTTCTCAACACCCTCATCGTCGCCGTTTTCACCTGCCTCATCTCGACGATCCTGGTGCTGACGACGAGCTATACGCTCAGCCGCCTGCGCTTCCGGTCCAGGCGAAAGCTCATGAATGTCGGGCTGATCCTCGGGATGTTCCCCGGCTTCATGTCGATGATCGCCATTTATTACATCCTGAAGGCCATGGGCCTTTCGCAGACGCTGCTCGCGCTGGTCCTGGTCTATTCGGGCGGCGCCGCACTCGGATATTATATCGCCAAAGGCTTTTTCGACACGATCCCGCGCGTGCTGGACGAAGCCGCGATCGTCGACGGCGCCAACCAGAACCAGATCTTCTGGAAGGTCATCCTTCCGCTTTCCAAGCCGATCGTGATCTATACCGTCCTGATGGCATTCATGGCGCCGTGGGTCGATTTCATTTTCGTCAGCATCATCATGAAGGACAATTACAATAAATACACGATCGCCCTCGGGCTGTACCAGATGATCACGCGCGAGAACATCTACAAATATTTCACGCAGTTCTGCGCGGGTGCGGTGCTGATCGCCATCCCGATCACGATCCTCTTCATTTATATGCAGAAATACTACGTCGAGGGGGTTACCGGAGGAGCAGTAAAGGGGTGAATGCGCTTTCAGCGCATTCACCCCTTTACTGCCGGAAAACCTCCGGACAGAAAGGGCAGCGAGGTTTTTCCATGCAATTGAGGATGCATGTCCATTCATCCTTTAACTGCGGAAAAATCTTCAGACAGAAAGGATAGCAGATTTTTCCATGCAAGGACGGACGGTAATGCGGAATCACCCCTTTACTGCCGGAAAACCCCTTTACAAGGTTACATGATATGAACGGAAAAGCGGTCATGAAAATCCCGGGAAGCAGGTCCGCACGCAAGACAGCCATGGCGGCTTTTGCCGTATGCCTGTCGGTCCTGCTGTCCGTGCTGCCTTCCTGCTCGCATGAAGAGGAATACACGAAGCGGTCGGACGGCTATAGGAACTATTACGAAATCTTCGTACGCAGCTTCTATGATTCCGATGGAGACGGGATCGGCGATCTCGCCGGCGTCACCGCGAAACTGGACTATATATCGAAAGACCTCGGTGCGGACGGGATCTGGCTGATGCCGATCATGCCGTCCCCGTCCTATCACAAATACGATATCACGGATTATCGGAACATCGATCCCCAGTACGGGACCCTCGACGACTTCGCGACCCTCATCGCGGAGGCGCACAAACGGGACATCCGGGTGATCCTCGACCTCGTGCTCAACCACACGTCCAGCAAGCACCCGTGGTTCACGGAAGCCGTGAAGGCGCTTTGGACCGGAGCGGACAGCCCGACCATCGACTATTACCATTTCACGACCGAAAATCCCGGGCAGGGCTACAGCATGATCACGGACAAATACTACTACGAGTGCCGGTTCTGGAGCGGCATGCCCGACCTCAACCTTGACAACGAAAGCCTCCGAGCCGAAATCGCCGGTATTGCGGCGTTCTGGCTGGACAAGGGGGCGGACGGATTCCGCCTGGACGCATGCACATCCTTTTACACCGGAAACAATACGAAAAACATCGAGTTCCTATCCTGGCTCAACGGCGTGGTCAAGGCGCATAAACCAGACGCCTACCTGGTCGGCGAAGTCTGGAGCGACGCGGGGACGGTGGCGGACTATTATCAAAGCGGGATCGACAGTTTTTTCAATTTCCCTTATGCAACGGCGACGGGGAAAATCGCCGCTGCGATCAACGGAAGCGGCGGATCCTCATGGGCGTCGGGACTGGAAGCCTGGAACCGGACGATCCGGGAAAATGGGGCGGTCGCCGTCGACGCGCTTTTCCTGTCGAACCATGACAACGGCCGCAGCGCGGGATTCCTGATGCGGGATCCGGTCCGGGAGAAAATGGCGGCCGCGCTGTATCTGCTGGCGCCCGGCGATCCTTTTATATATTATGGCGAAGAGATCGGCATGACCGGTTCCGGCGAAGACCCGAACAAACGTCTGCCGATGCTCTGGTCTCTCTCCGACATTACAGGGATCACGGATCCTCCTCCAGGGGCCACCCAGAAAGTCGAAGGGATCGACGGCGTACAGGAGCAGATCGCGGACCGCGGCTCTCTTCTGAATTATTACAAGAAGATCCTGACCGTCAAGGCGAAAAATCCCGAAATCGCCAGAGGCGAGATGCACGCGCTGGATACGGGCATCGGCGGGGTTGCGGCTTTTACATCGTCGTTCGAGGGGAAGACGGTCTATGTCCTGCACAATCTGTCCGGCGAAGAACAGAAAATCAGCCTTTCCGGATCTGGACTGGCGGGGCTGGCGCTGTCCGATTCCCTGACGACAGGGAAGAAAAGCCCCCGGATCGCGGGAGAATATCTGGTCCTGCCGTCGATGTCGACGGCGATCCTTCGCTGATTTCCCGGCGGTTGACAGAAAGCGGAAAAAACTTGATTTTCCTGGACGATTGTGATAGTATGAAGCCATACGATAGCAATAGTCTGGCAGAGATGTTCCATGCGCCGTTCCGGCCGCTGCGCGCGCCGTATCCGCAAGACGGGAAGAAGCGGGCCTAACGGGAGGGATCATGATGATAAAACACACAGGTACAGCAGCTGTCCTTTTTACGGCCGTATGCGTCGCCGCTGTGATGGCCGCGGGCTGCGGCACGCTGGTCCGGCCGTCCGGCATCCTGTCGGAGTCGTCCTCGGACGGATCGTCCGGAAGCGATCCTGGTGCTGGAATGCGAGTCGGTGGCCGAGGCCGAAGCCGCCCTGGCGACCCTGCCGCTGGTGGCGGCCGGGCTGATCGCGTTCGAGCTGATCCCGCTGCGGGCCTATCCCGGCTTCGCCCGGCT
>CAZDPQ010000079.1:0-11037 GCA_964507305.1 uncultured Oscillospiraceae bacterium | reverse complement strand
TGCCGACAGGACACTATCTGGATCCGCTATCATGGCGTTGTGCGATGATCTGGTCGGCCTATATGGGTTTGCCGCTGTCACTCGAGGGAGCCGGTGCAGTTCTGGGCTTGGAGAAACAAAAGCTAACCGAAGGCAAGGACCTGATCCGTTATTTCTGCCGGCCATGTAATCCCACTAATGTTAATGATGGCCGAACACGTAATCTACCAAGCCACGCTCCTGAAAAATGGACAACTTTCAAGACATACAACCAGCGGGACGTCGAAGTCGAGTTATCCATACAAGACAAACTGGCCAAATTCCCGGTCCCTGACAGCTTATGGGCCGAATACCATCTCGATCAGGAAATCAACGATCGTGGTGTTGCTCTGGATAGGGGGCTCGTGACGCAGGCCATCGAAGCAGATCGACAATCACGTGCTGAACTGATCAGGCTGATGCAAGAATTGACAGAATTGGATAATCCCAATTCAGTTGCTCAGATGAAGCAGTGGCTTTCCGAAAATGGCCTGGATACTGAGACCCTTGGCAAGAAAGCTGTGTCTGATCTTTTAAAGACAGCGCCAGATCCACTCGGTCAGGTACTATCGCTTCGCTTGAAACTGGCCAAGTCATCAGTCAAAAAATACCAGGCTATGGAAAATGTCATCTGCTCAGATGGCCGAGCCCGCGGCATGTTTCAGTTCTACGGGGCAAATCGTACAGGCCGGTTCTCAGGGCGACTCATACAACTGCAGAACCTGCCGCAGAATCACATGCCTGATTTGAAGCAGGCACGGGATCTGCTGCAGTCCGGTAATTATGCCGCGCTGGAATTGTTGTATGACTCTGTTCCCGAAGTTCTGTCCGAGCTGATCCGCACCGCTTTTATACCTAAACCCGGTTGTCATTTCATCGTTGCTGATTTTTCAGCAATCGAAGCAAGGGTTATTGCTTGGCTGGCTGGAGAATCGTGGCGGCAGGGGGTCTTCGCGGCCGGCGGTGATATTTACTGCGCTTCTGCATCACAGATGTTCCGGGTTCCAGTAGAAAAACATGGCGTGAATGGTCACCTGCGGCAAAAAGGTAAAATCGCTGAACTGGCTCTTGGTTACGGCGGTTCGGTCGGTGCGCTCAAAGCTATGGGTGCTCTGGACATGGGGCTATCCGAAGAGGAACTGAAGCCACTGGTTACAGCTTGGCGATCATCCAATCCAAAGATTGTGCGGCTTTGGTGGGACGTCGACTGTGCTGCAATGTCGGCAGTGAAAAATCGCACAACTGAGGTAGCGCATGGCATTCAATTCTCATACCAGAGCGGAATGCTGTTCATCACACTGCCATCAGGCCGGCGGCTAACTTATATAAAACCAAAGATCGGCTTGAATCAGTTCGGATCAGATTGCGTGACCTATGAAGGCATTGGCGTGACCAAGAAATGGGAACGTCTCGAGAGTTATGGCCCCAAATTCGTCGAGAACATCGTTCAGGCTACAAGTCGCGATATCCTCTGCCATGCTATGCAATCCCTCCGGAGTCTCCCAATTGTGATGCATGTTCATGATGAGGTCGTCATCGAAGCCGATAACCGGCTAACAACTGAATCTGTTTGCCTTCAGATGGGGCAGACTCCTCCCTGGGCGGACGGTCTTTTGCTGCGGGCGGATGGTTATGAAACGGAATTTTATCGAAAAGACTGATGTCGGTACTCAGGCATGCAGTTTCTGTCCTGTGAATGGTAGTCGATCTTCAATACACCACTGCCCCCAGATCCGGGGTTAGCATCGCTAATACTCAGATCAGTCCTTTCCGCCATTTCGATGGTTAGTGCTCAAATAGCAAACCATCCAAAACATGAACCATAACAGAAAGGAGATCTTCATGAAGCAACACCCTGATTATTATTGGCCTCAGTATCTGGTACCAAAGGCAAATCGAAGGAGTGTGTTTATCTGCTCGCCGTTCGCGGGCGACATCGGCAACAACACGCGTAAAGCGATCCGATATATGCGTTTTGCCATTTCAAACGGGTTTGTCCCATTTGCTCCCCATCTGCTCTACCCACAAGCGCTAGACGAACATGACCCGTGCGATCGTGAACTGGGATTGCATCTGGGACTGTGCTGGCTTGACCGGTGTGACGAACTCTGGGTTTTTGGCAGCCGGATTACCGCCGGTATGGAACGTGAGTTGATTCAAGCTAAACGACTGAATATGCCTTTACGCTGGTTCACCGAAGTGTGTTCGGAAATTACCGAATAAATGTATGAAAAATGGAGGATCACCCATGAACAACAAAATGACCAGTCAAACCATTAAGCTGCTGCCGGTAGGAGAACTTCTCGTAGGTGGGTACCAGCGACCAACCAATACCGCTCAGGTCGAGAAAATTGCATCCTCTTTCGATGAAGCGAAGCTTGGCCTACCTATTGTCAGTGAACGCTGCGGCCAGTATCACCTGCTTGATGGTGCACATCGAACGGCTGCTCTCAGAAAACTCGGATATACACATGTCATGTGCATCGTCCTGAAAGGACTAACCTACCCGGACGAAGCTGAGTATTTCCGCACTCAAAATGAAAACATGCGCCCGTTGACCCGGTATAACCTGTTCAAGGCGGGCCTGGAATCCGGTGATGAGCTGTGTGTCCAAATTGACAGGATTACCCGCGCCAACGGCTTTGTGGTGGGTATGTCCAATAAGAGCTACAACAATATCTCAGCCATCTACGCCTTGATGACGATTTGTACGGTCTATGGCTATGAAACGCTGGACATGACACTCAAACTGCTGCGCGACACGTGGGAAGGCATTAACAATGTTACGCGTCGGGAGTTTTTGGTCGGTACCGCGGAATTTGTCCATCGTTTTGGTGCAGCATACTTTACCGAACGCATGCGATTTAAGAACATTGCGGAGATCTGGCAGGACTACCTTGCTGAAAGCAGCCATTCCAATCGGACCTCGTCGGACCCAGCTATGCGCCGAGCGTTCTGCCGTGTGCTTGTTCGGCATTACAACAAGGGTTTGTCTGCCAACAGCAAGAAGCGTTTGGTGATGGAGGACTGACTATGTTAATCGCAATCGAAAAAATCAAGGTCGCTGAACGCATACGCAAGCAAACGACTAAGGTTGATGAACTAGCTGCCGACATCAAGAAGAACGGCTTGATCAACCCGATCACCGTCATGGAAGTGGATGGCGGTGCCAGATATCAGCTACTTGCCGGGCTGCGCAGACTACGCGCCGCACAACTGCTCGGCTGGAGCCAAATCGAATCGTCTGTGGCACAACCGAAGGACGCTGAAGCCGTTCTGAATATCGAGTACAGCGAGAACATGCAGCGTGAAACATTCACGTACTCAGAAAAAATGGATTATGCGCGCCTGATCGCGGAAATCGAGAAACAAAAAGCAAAGGAACGTATGCTGGAAGGACAGATTTGTGGCGGCTCGCAAGCCGGGAACGGTCGGACGAAGCAAAGTTGCTTTGAGGACCGCGGACCTCAAAGCAACTCACGCAAACCTCAGGTACGTGACATTATCGGCAAGAAGATCGGCATGAGCGGCAAACAGTACTATCGCGCCAATTACATCGCCGAACACGCACCGCCCGAGATCATTGACACACTGGATCGCGGTGAGCGGACCATCCGTGCCACCTATGATGAATTGCGAGCTGTCAGAAAAGACGCAAAGCCGAAGGACGTGGATATTCCAGTAGAACAGCTGCGGCCTCCTGCCGCCACTTCTATTGTTAGTGTTTCTCCGGAGCAAAATGCAAAGCCGGTGTCTGACCTGGATCGTGCGATCTGTGCCGAGCGTGAGCTTGATGCGATTAAGTACCGGCAGCACAACGAAATATTTCACCGGGACAGCATCATCGAAAACCTGAAAAAACGTGTCCTGGAACTGGAAGCAGCTCTGGCGGAAGCACAAGCCAGGATTTTAGTGTTGGAGGCAGAGGTAGCAAACTCGAAAGAGGGGGTGGTCAGCCGTGCGTGATCTTTCAATAGCCTATGGCAGTAACCGACATTCTAAAACATGGACAAATAAAACCACAACTTTCCATGATCTCAAGGAACGTCTTAAGGTCACGATCAGAACACCTGAGTCGGCTGAGGAATATGCTCATTTCTCAAAAGCACAGAAAGATTCAGCAAAAGACCATGGCGGTTTTGTAGCCGGTGTCCTGCAGGGTGGCAGAAGAAAAATCGATACAGTGAGTTCACGGTCAATGATTGCCCTTGATGGAGATCGAATTAACACCGAATTTCTGGATGGCTATGAAGCTACAGCGCCGTTTACGTCGGTACTTTATTCAACCCATAGCCATACGCTGGATAATCCACGGGTTCGCGTTGTTTTCCCGCTGACAAGAGACGTAACGCCAGAAGAGTTTGTCGCAGTATCAAGATATCTTGCCGAAATGCTCGGCATCGACTATTTTGATGAGTGCTCTTATCAGCCAAATCAGCTGATGTACTGGCCGAGTACACCTGCAAACGGCGTGTTTATTTTTAAGGAAGTGGATAAAGACTGGCTTAATCCGGATGATATTTTGAGCGTCCATGCCGAATGGAAGGATCCGACAAGACTTCCAACTTCATCAAGGGAGAGCAAGGCAAACACAGTTCATTTCCAAAAGGTTCAGGATCCGCTTGAAAAAGAGGGTGTGGTTGGTCTTTTCAACAGAGTGTACTACCCCATCAGCCTTGCTTTGGACGATTTTTTATCAGATGTATATGAACATACAACCAGCGAAGAAAGATACCATCTTATTGAATCAAGCAGTATGGCCGGCGTTGAGATCAAAGAAGACGGAAAATTCGTTTATAGCCATCACGCCAAAGATCCTGCATATCTGAGACTGTGCAATGCCTTCGATATTGTTCGTATCCATAAGTTTTCGGATGACGACGAGAAAAAATCGTATCTGCAGATGTGTGAGTTCGTCATGGGGCTTGATAAGGTCAAGCTGCAGATTGCCGAAGATCGGAAACGGAGTGCAGATGCTGATTTTGCTAACACTATCGATTGGCAGACACATCTCCAATATATGCCTCGCAGTGGCCTGCTTGAAAACAGTGTCTGGAATCTGAACCTCATCCTAAACAACGATCCTGATTTTACCAGCTTTGCTTTCAATGAACTGGCCAATCGCATTCAGATTACCGGCCCACTCCCTTGGGACAGACCGGAAGGTAATCTGTATTGGCGGGATGCTGACACCGCGCAACTGAAGTCGCTTATTGATGCTCGCTATCTACCCTTCTCAAGCCGCAACCATGACGTTGCCTTCACCAAGGTAGCTGATGACCGCCACTTCCATCCGATCCGGGACTACCTTGATGTGCTGCCAGCCTGGGATGGCGAGCCACGTGTAGCTGATCTTTTCATCAAGTATCTCCAGGCCGATGATACACCATATGTCCGAGCCGTGACTCGGAAAACATTCGCGGCTGCAGTAGCCCGCATATACCGCCCAGGTACCAAATTTGATTGTGTACCAGTGCTCGACGGTGAACAGGGCATCGGAAAAAGTACCATCATCAAGGATCTTGTGACACCTGAATATTATTCCGAGTCCCTGTCACTTACGGATATGGATGACAAATCAGGTGCCGAAAAACTGCAAGGTTTCTGGGTGGTGGAGATTGGTGAACTGGCCGGTATGAAAAAAGCTGACATTGAAAAGGTCAAGGCGTTCCTCTCCACCTCTGACGACAAGTACCGCCCCAGCTATGGTAAAACCGTTGAGAGCCATCCCCGGCAGTGCATCATCATCGCAACCGTCAATGGTGAGCGCGGTTACCTGCGTGACATTACCGGCAACCGCCGATTCTGGGTTATCAAGCTGCATCAGCAAAAGCAGAAACAGAAGTGGCATTTTGACCAGAACTTTCGTGACCAGTTCTGGGCGGAGGCTAAGGTAATCTATGAGACTGGTGAAACGCTGTATCTGGAAGGTGACAATCTTGATGCTGCTGAAAAGGCTCAGCGTGCTGCCATGGAAATCGATGAGCGCATCGGCATGGTTGAAGAATACCTGAATACGCTGCTTCCAGAAACCTGGGATGTGATGGACCTGTATGCAAGGCGAGAATATTTGTCGGATACAAGCAGTCCGTTGGTTACCAAAGGCAGTGTTCTTCGAACGACTGTCAGCAATGCTGAAATCTGGTGTGAGTGTTTCGGCAGAAGTTTTCAGGATTTGAAGCCTACCGATAGTTACGCGATAGCGGCGCTTATGACACAGATCCCCGGTTGGGAACGCACCTTCGAGCGAGTCAGGCAGCCGCTGTATGGTCGTCAACGACTCTACAGAAAAATCGATTGAGGGACAAGATGATTGGACAGGACAACTATTTCCATTATGTACAAAATGGGTTTTGTAAATCAGATAACAAACACTTGTACCCGCACACGCACGTTAGTATATATAGGAAAAAGTTGTCCTAACTTGTCCATTGTCCCAGATTTGGAGAAGTCTTGAGAGAAAAGCAGATTGAAATGAAACTGATCACTGCCACAAAAGACATGGGTGGTATCGCGCCAAAGTTCATGAGCCCTGGATTTGATGGTATGCCAGACCGCCTTGTACTTCTGCCCCTTGGGAAGCTGGCATTCGTTGAGGTCAAGTCCCCTGGCCAAAAACCACGTGCGCTTCAGGCAGCAAGGCATAAGCTTCTGCGTGGTTTGGGATTCAAGGTGTATGTGCTGGATGACATGCAGCAGATTGGAGTGATCCTTGATGAAATACGAACCACATAACTACCAGAACTATGCGATCAATTACATCGAGAATCACCCGATTGCCGCTGTGCTACTTGACATGGGCCTAGGCAAGACGAGCATCACATTAACGGCGCTGAACGACCTGCTATTCGATAGTTTCAGAGTCCATCGCGTTCTGGTCATCGCACCCTTGCGAGTGGCACGGGACACATGGCCTGCTGAAGCAGATAAGTGGGATCACCTTCAGAACCTCATCTGCTCCGTGGCCATTGGCAATGAAACTGAACGCCGGGCAGCCCTCCTCCGGCCGGCCGATATATACATCATCAACCGGGAGAACGTCCAGTGGCTGATCGAAGAGAGTGGCGTACCCTTTGACTTTGATACGGTTGTGATTGATGAGCTGTCGTCATTCAAAAACCATCAGGCTAAACGATTTCGGGCATTGATGAAGGTTCGCCCCAAGGTGAAACGCGTGATCGGACTGACTGGAACGCCAAGCAGTAATGGACTTATGGACCTGTGGGCTGAATTCCGACTTCTGGATCTGGGAGAGCGGTTAGGTCGATTTATCAGCTACTATCGACTGGACTACTTCGTGCCGGATCAATGTAACGGTCCGGTGGTATACAGCTACAAGCCACAGCCGGGAGCTGAGCAGCGAATTTATAACAAGATATCCGACATCACCATATCCATGAAATCAACCGATCTACTGAAAATGCCTGAGTTGGTCAGTAGCGAATATGCGGTCCGCCTCTCAGCATCTGAACGCCAGCGCTACGATAAACTCAAACGCGCATTGGTACTCGATCTGCCGGCAGGATGTGTCACTGCAGCAAACGCCGCTGCTCTTTCAGGCAAGCTCTGCCAAATGGCCAATGGCGCTGTCTATACGGATGCGGGCGATGTCATTTCTATCCATGACCAGAAACTGGACGCTATGGAGGACATCATCGAAGCGGCCGGCGGCAAACCATTACTCGTGGCCTATTGGTTCAAGCACGATCTGACCCGCATCACAGAACGACTGCAGATGCTTCATGTGCCGTTCGCCCGATTGGACTCGGCCGAGAGCATCCGCCGCTGGAACAACGGTGAGCTGCCAGTCGCACTGATTCATCCAGCTTCAGCCGGGCATGGCCTTAATTTGCAATCCGGCGGATCCTGTATCGTCTGGTTCGGGCTGACCTGGTCACTGGAATTATATCAGCAGACCAACGCACGTCTTTGGCGTCAAGGTCAACGTGCCCAAACGGTTGTGGTGCAGCACATCGTTGCAAAGGACACGATTGATGAGCGGATCCTGAAGGCACTGTCGATGAAGGACAGTACCCAGGCCGCGCTGATTGATGCAGTCAAAGCCGATCTGCAAGCATAAGCCAATCTACGTCAATCCGTGCCAATCCGAGAGAACAACAAATTTCGGAGGTACGATATGAATCCTTTTGAGAATCTGACTAACGCCATTATCCTGCAGGCTGTTAAGGATTACCGAAAAACTTTATCCCGATGCTGCCGGCATCCTGAAAAATTGAATTATCGCGAGGAAAAGGTAGAACTTGAGCGGTTTTTCCGATCCGGTTGGTTCAACTTTTTGACCGACATTGATCCAGAATTCATGATCCGAAAATTGTGCGAGGAGGTGGCGTGAAATGACGAAAAAGGAATATCTATCTCAAGCCTACCGCCTTGACCAACGCATCAACAGCAAACTGGCTCAGGTTACTGCACTCAATGATCTGGCGACCAAATGCACCACGACACTTTCGGATATGCCACGCAATCCGAATCGCGGCATTTCTACCATGGCAGATGCTGTGGAGAAGATCGTTGACCTTCAGTCCGAGATCAACCGTGACATCGACGCGCTAGTGGACCTGAAGCGCGATATCGTCAGAGCTATCAAGGCTGTGGAAAACACCGAGTACCAGACAATCCTGGAACTGCGCTACCTATGCTTTAAAACATGGGAGCAGATCGCTGTGGACATGGGATACAATGTGCGCCACGTTTATCGGATCCACGATGAAGCCGTGGAGATCATCTCAATAGGTGAATCATGATAGTAGATGTTATTGACAGTCTTTTAGATCTTTTCGGTATGACAAGTTTAGCGAAATGGGGCTAAAAAGTCTTCGCAAGACCGCGCCATTTTGTATGTTAAAATTAAAATGACTCAAATCTCATGATTGGCAGGGTAAAGCATGAAGCTTACAGAATTGATCAAAATGCGCGGATTTGATTTTGGGACTAAGGTCAAACTGGTTCGGCATCAGGACCCTAGATATGATATCCCTATGCTATACAGGAAAGGTTTTCTGGATTTCTACCAGAGTGTACAAAGCAAAAATGTTTTTGGAAATTGTGAGTACATCATGTCTTTTATTGGCGATGAGGGGACAAAAGCGACATATATCGGAACCTATAAAAAACGCCTTTCGAAGATGCTTGATTTAAGTAAGGTTCCAGACGATTACCCATATAAATTGGAAGAAGATTTTAATGAAAACCTCTTTTATTATCAGTTTGAAAAAATAGACCTTCTTTCAGACTTAATTGACCGATTGGTCATTGAGTGGGGCAAATCAACACGCAGTTGGTATCAATGGCTAAGCGAGGATAAGGACAAGTCAATCGTAGAAATTCTTCCCGAAGGTTATACTCGGGATTTCCCCGGTTATGATGAACTGCTTCTCAGTTACAACGAACTGGAAAAAATCGTCAAAAACAAGGATGCAAACCGAATTTGGCATACCATGTTAGGATCTGTTGCCGGAGTTTACCTCATCGTTGACACTACGACCGGAGCCCAGTATGTTGGTTCGGCTTACGGTGAGGAGGGAATTCTGGGACGGTGGAAAACTTACGTTGGTAATAAGCATGGCGGCAACAAAATTTTGATCGACTTATTGAACGAATTTCCAAGTCGATATCTTGATTTCCAGTTCACGATTCTTCAGACCTTGCCTAGATCAATGAATAAAGACCTGGTTATCCGAAAAGAGCAGGTATATAAGACAAAGCTCGGTACCCGTGCTTACGGTCTGAACGGAAATTAGTGCAGATCAATATTCTGAGGCAGGAGATCGATATGGCAGAATCTGTTAGCAAAATTTTCAAAAAGCGTCCAGACCAGTGGCTGTTACGTGGCGAACCGTTTCTCTGGGATGATTTAGAGCAACTATATTCCCAGTACACGCTGCCGATGTCGAGAGAACGCTTCGAAGACATTCTTAACAGCTTTTTAACGAACTTATTAAAAGAAGCCGAATATAAAAATGGCGTTATCTATGTCAAAAGATACGCCCACGGCGGTATGTCCAGCGGATGTGTGAACTTGATTGAATGGGAACTTAAGCGACGTCCGCATTTTTTAGATCTATTAAAAGATGCAAATGAAATATCATCTAAGCAATAACTGTTATTATTTGAACTTCTTTATGGTTTTGGTTAATGTGGTAAAATTATAACAATGATTATTAATGGCCACTGGCGGTGATGCACTTGACAATACTTTTGAACGACCTATTGCATTTGGATGATGACACGCTAATCAAAACTAAGATTCGGTTCAATCAGTGGAATGGCGAAAAAGATCCAATGGATGAATACCAAAAGGATCCTGAGAGAATTAATACCGGTTGGCTGTTATGGCGGACTAAACAGCGGTATTTTAAAGTCGGCCAAAACGCGATTTGTTTTTTGAGAATTGCATCTGACTCCTGGTTGATGACCACAATGAAGCAAATAACTGGAGAGTTAGGTATCACAAGTGGAATCAATTACGTTGGCAAGGAACTCGATGAGTATAAATCCTATTACGGACGTGTGATCATCAAATATAAGAAATCACATCAAACGCAATGTGTGAATATGAAAAATATCCTTGATAAACTTGAGGTCCAGCAGATTCTGCCTTCAATATATGATGGCGAGGATTTTCCGGGATATGACAAAGTTCGGCTCTCTTTTTCACAGTTGGAAACAATAATAGTAAAAAACAAGCGCGACTGGGTTGCTGCACTTGAAAATCAAAAAGCCGTTTATTTGATCACGGATTTGAACAACGGCAAACTGTATGTAGGGTCAGCATACGGAGATAATGGTATGCTTTTGCAGCGATGGCGAAGATATACCGAAAATGGGCATGGAGGCAATATTGAACTTCGTGATTTGGTTGCGAAGTTGGGATTTGATTATGTGAAAAAGTATTTTCAGTATGCAATTCTGGAGAACTACAATTCACGCACGGATAAAGACTTCATACTACAGCGCGAAGCATGGTGGAAAGATGCATTAGCTACTCGAAAGTTCGGT
>CAZDPQ010000078.1:0-11200 GCA_964507305.1 uncultured Oscillospiraceae bacterium | reverse complement strand
GACCTCGATAAAGTGATTTCCGCCGCCGAGCGTGCCGATGCTTTTCCGCGCGCGGTCCAGGTTGACCTTGTTCCTGCAGCGGAGCTCCCCGAGGTCGATCCGGTCATTGTACCGGTGCAGGCTGCCCCGGATATTCATTCCTGACGGGATCCGGTCCCGGATCAGCCTGTCAAGCTTTTCAGGCTCGATCCTCCGTCCTCCGACAAGGATCGTCTCCATGCCGCAGCCGATGTCGACTCCGACCAGATTGGGGACGACCGTGCCGCGGATCGTCATCGTGGTCCCGATCGTGCAGCCCGCACCGGCATGGACATCCGGCATGACCCGGATCCTGCTGCCGGCGGCATATCCCATGTCGCAGAGCGTCCGGATCTGCGCGGCGGCGGTTTCCTCCACGCTCTCTGCAAATACTTTCGCCGTTGCATGTTTTCCGCTGATTTCGATCATCGACAGGCCTGTGCCGTGCGCACCGGCAACCCTTTCACCCTTCTATTGTACTATCGGTGGAAAGGTTTGTACATTGCGCGGGGATTTCAGGACGGCACCCGGATCTCGCCGCAGAGGTCCGTCATCATCATGCGCTTGATCTTTTCCATCTTCTCCGCATGTCCCAGGACCCACATCAGCTTCGTCACCGCGGCTTCGCTCGTCATGTCATATCCCGGGATGATGCCTGCTCTCAGCGCCTTTTCGCCGACTTCATAGATGCCGAGGTCGGACACTTCGAAGGGGCACTGGGTCGTCAGCATAACGGCGATCCCGGCGCCGATCAGGTCCGGGATCTTTTCGAGGATGTTGCGCCGCACGAAGTGTACACCGCCGAGGCCGAATCCTTCGATGACCACGCCGCGGTAACCGAGGCTGCGGATGCTGTCGAACAGCTCGGGGCGGGTGCCGGGGATCATTTTGATCAGGCAGACATTCGGATCGATCCGGTCGTCGAACACGAACCGGCCGTTGCCGCGGCGGGCAAGCGCGGCGGGGTCGGCGGCGACCCTGCCTCCGAGGATCCTTCCGGCAAGGGAGGAATTGATGCTCTCGAACGCGTCCATGCTGACGGTCCTGACTTTTGCCACCCGGGTCCCATGGATGATCTTGCCGTCAAATACGACGAATATGCCGCGCAGCCCCGATGCCGCCGTCAGAAATGCGTGATAGAGGTTGGCCTTGGCGTCGGTGTCCGGAGCGGTCACGGGGAGCTGGGATCCCGTCAGGATCACGGGCTTTCCGGGAGCGTGAAGCATGAAGGAAAGCATCGAGGCCGTATAGGCCATGGTATCGGTGCCGTGCAGGATGACCACCCCGTCGAATCGCTCCAGGTTTACGGCGACCTCGCGCGCGATCTGCTGCCATTCTTCCGGCTGGATGTTGGAACTGTCCAGACTGAAAATCGTTTTTGCCTCGATCTCGTAATCGTGCCGGAGACTGGGCACGAAGCCGATGATATCCTCCGCCGAAAGCGTCGGCGCAAGCCCCGCTTCCGATGCCGTGCACGCGATCGTCCCGCCGGTCGATATCAGCAATATCCGTTTCATCCTGTTTTCTTATGTCTTCTCTTTCTGTTTTTTCCATCGGACAGCATCCATTATAATACCGATGTACCATAAATGAAATTCCGGATTTACAAAAAAATCCATTTATGTTTATAATGAAAACCAGCCTGTTTTAGTGGAATACCATTTGCCGTGAGGTGCCATATGGAAAAGCAAATCCCGACCCGCGAAGAAGCGTATGCGCTTCTCACCCGGTACAACAAGAGCGAAAGCCTGATCCGGCATGCCCTGGCCGTCGAAAGCGTCATGCTTCATTTCGCCGGGCTTCTCAGAGAGGCGGATCCCGCGAAATGGGGCGTCATCGGCCTGATCCATGATCTCGATTATGAGATGTATCCGGCCGAGCATTGTGCAAAAACCGCCGAGATCCTGTCGCAGGAAGGATGGCCCGCCGGCCATATCCACGCGGTGGTCAGCCACGGCTGGAAGCTCTGCAGCGATGTGCAGCCTGTGGAGCGGATGGAAATCGTGCTTTATACGATCGATGAGCTGACGGGCCTCGTGGCCGCGACGGCGCTGATGCGTCCGAGCCGCAGCGTGATGGACACCGAAACGGCATCGGTGAAGAAAAAATTCAGGCAGAAGAGCTTTGCCGCAGGCGTGAACCGGGATGTCATCGAAGAAGGTGCGGCGATGCTGGGAATGGATCTCGACACGGTCATCACCGAAACGATCGCAGGCATGAGAAAAGCCGCTTCAGCCATCGGGCTTTGATCCCGGCCGGCCGCGCACTGTTTTTTCCCTGCAAAGAGAATTAAAAATCCGCTTCGGCGGGTCCATCCTCATCGCCTCGGCGGATTTTCTTTCTTCGATAGGCCTTCGGCACCGGCGGCCTGCGGGTGACCGGGCTGATCGCCCCCCAGGTCCCGCGCCTTTTCGCGTTCTGCTCCCGGCGCTTTTTCTTGCTGAGCTTGTCAGGCGGAACCATCTTCTCCATATGCATTCACCTCCCCTTGTGTTTCTTCACGGGTGCCGACGGCCGACCGGGCCTCGATCGCAGCCTGGATATCGGCGATTTTCTTCCGGTTCAGGTCATATCCGAGGTAGCTCAGGCCGGCCAGGAACAGGACGACGAACCCGCCGGCCGTCGCGGACACGCCCAGGATCATGACCGTGCGTTCCGGCTGCACCGCCGCGCTTGCGTCAAAGCGGACGACGTCGAGAAGGATCCCGACCAGGAAAACCGTCACGGCCTGCGAAAATTTATAAAAGAATGTCATCGTGCCGTAATACACGCCCTCCAGGCGGACCCCCTTTTCGAGCTCGTCCACATCGATCGTGTCCGCGATCATTGAATACGGCAGCGACAGCAGGGCGCCGGTGCCGAACCCCGTGATGCCCGCGAAGGGCAGAAGGGCGGACACATTCCCCGCGACGGCTTCGCGGTTCAGGACGAAAGCAAACAGGATCGCGCATCCGCACAGGCTCAGCACGATCCCCGTCAGAACGGTCGCTCTCTTGTCGATCCTGCGGGATATCCTCACCCAGACCGGCAGCGACAGGATGCTGATGCCGAACAGGATGCCGAACAGGATGCCGATCTCTTTGTTGTCCATCCCGAACGTGTACGTAAAAATATGGATCCCCATCGAACTGATGATCGCCGTAGAAATATTGGTCAGCAGGTAGGCAACGACGACATGCCGGTAGTTCCGGTTGCCCATGGCGATCTTCATGCTCGAGGCGATCCGCAGGGAATTGACCTTAACGGGGTCTTCGCCGTGATGCCGTTTCAGGAGCGGGATATACTTCCTGGTGGCGTAAAACGGGATGAGCCCGAATACCGCGGACCGAGCCGATGCAGTCAGACCCATATACAGGTAGGCATCCGGGTTGTTCTGGCCGACCGGGTACTGCGCGGTCGGCATGAAGAAAACAAAGAAGCCCATCACGGTCGCGGACATCAGCCCGACCAGAAAGAAACTCGTGCGGATGCCCTGGATCGATGTCCGCTCGTTGTAGTCGCTGGACAACTCGGCGGCAAGCGCCGAATAGGGCGTCTCGAAAATCGTAATCGCGGTCTTGACCAGCAGGAGGCATACCAGGACCGCGAGAAACTTCACGAGATCCGGCCAGCGCCGGTCGATCGCCCACAGCAGGCTGTTGGAAACGGCGATGCCCAGGCTGCCGGCCAACAGATAGACATGCCTTTTCCCGTACCGCTCGGACCGGGTGGTATCCGACAGGTATCCCATGAGCGGGTCGGATACGGCATCCCACATGACGCTGATGCTGACCGCGAAACCGACAAGACTTCCCGGGATCCCGAGGATCGCGTTGCTGAAGAAAACGATATAGGTGCTGACTGTCTGTGTGATAACGCCGTAGGCGAAATCGCCTGTCCCGAATCCGATCTTGTCGATCAGGGGGATCCTGTTCCCCCGAAGCCCTCGCTGTCCCATCAAAACTCCCGTCTGCCCGCCGATCATCTGCTGTCATGGAAATGGACGGCCTATGCATTCTCCGCGATATAGTAGATCAGCCGCTCGGTCTCATCCCATCCGAGGCAGGCATCCGTGATCGATTTGCCGTAAATGTTCTCGCCGATCTCCTGCTTCCCGCCGACCAGGTAGCTTTCGATCATCAGCCCCTTGACCATCGCAGCCAGCGTAGGATCGTATCGGCGGCTCAGCAGCACTTCCCGCGCGATCCTGGGCTGCTCGTAATAGCATTTACTCGAATTCGAGTGGTTGGTGTCAACGATGACTGCCGGATGGCTGAATGTCTGCGATTGATATTCCTCCGCGAAACGGATCAGGTCCTCGAAGTGGTAGTTCGGGATGTTCTTCCCGCCCGCGTCCACGGCTCCCCGGAGGACGGCGTGTGCGTACGGGTTGCCGGATGTCACGACCTCCCACCCGTTGTAAATGAAACGGTGTCCGCTCTGGGCGGCGCGGATGGAATTCAGCAGGACGGTCAGGTCGCCGCTCGTGGGATTTTTCATCCCGACCGGCGCGTCGATCCCGCTGACCGTCAGCCGGTGCAGCTGGTCCTCGACGGACCGGGCGCCGATCGTGTGGTAACCCAGCACATCGGCAAGGTAGGCGTAATTGCCGGGGTAAAGCATCTCGTCCGCAGCCGGCATGCAATAATCGCACAGCGCCCGGATATGCATCCGTCGGATCGCCCGCACCCCCTCGAACAGATCCGGCTTCTTGCTCGGATCAGGCTGGTGGACCATGCCCTTGTACCCTTCGCCGGTCGTGCGAGGCTTGTTCGTATAGATCCTCGGTACCATGATGATCCGGTCCCTGACCTTCTCCTGGACCTTCGCGAGCCTCTCGATGTATTCGCAGACAGAATCCTCGTTGTCGGCGGAACACGGCCCGATGATCAGGACAAAGCGGTCCGACGTGCCGTCGAACACGCTTCGGAGCTCCCGGTCCTTCTGCTCTTTGAGCTTCCGCACATGCTCCGGCACCGGCATCTCGCCGATGATCTCCTCCGGCGAGGGGATCCGCTTGATGAATTCCATTCCCATACGATCTGCTCCGCGTATCTTCCGAACAATGATTCCCTATTGTACCATCTTCGCCCGTAAGAACCAAGTGCTTTCGCGCGCTACGGCAGCACGTCCGCATCCGACAGGGCATCGTAGTCGTACCGGGTGTCCGCAAGACCCGCCCGAACAGCCCAATCCGATATCACCCCGAACGATGCCTCATCGGCAGGCCGGATCGGCTTGAACCGAGGCAGGGAGAAATGGCCTTTCAAGGTCGACGGAAAAGCAAGCTCTTCGACCAGGAAATCCATGAGTTCCTCTGTCGCGGTCCCGTTGATGTATTCCACCGCTTCATCGTATGCCTCATACATCAGGACAGCTGCCTGCCGGTCCCGGCTGAGCGCCTCCCGGGTCATGAGAAAAACCGCCGGATACAAGCCGGATCCCTCCGTGTCCGCGACAAACGCTCCGCCGTCAAGCAGTGCGGCCGACGCCAGGGGCTCCGGCAGGGTCGCGGCGTCCAGTTCGCCGGCCTTGAGCATCTCGAGGCGCACCGGCATCTGCGGGATCGCGATTTTGACAAGACGGTCCGCAAACCCCATTTTGCTTGCGATCGTCTCTGTCGCGAGGTCGATCACGGTGTTGGAGGAAATGCCGACACGGGCGGAGTCCAGTCCCGCGAACGCGGACGCGCCAAGTGCCGGCGATGTGATCATCCTGTAATTCCCATATGTGTCCGACGTCATGAGGACCCCGGCGCCGGCTTTCGCGAAAAGGATGACGGACAGCATGTCGCTCATCGCGCCGTCCAGGTTGCCGGTCTGGAGAGCCGTATCGCGGTCCATCGCGCTTTTGAACACCGTGATCTCCGCATCCAGGCCCCGCGATTCAAAAAAGCCCTGCTGCCGGGCGATCAGGAACGGCACCGCCCCGACATCCGACATGACTCCGATCCGGAGATGCTTCGTGACGGGCGTAGCGCCGGATCCCGGGGATCCGCCGCCGTCAGACGGGCCTGCCGCGCAGCCGGACAGGAGAATGGCGGCGATGCATCCTGCCGCCGCCATGAAGCGGTATGCCGTCATGTCCATTCCTTTCTTTTACCGGCATTCAGCCGGCTATCAGCCGATATTCTGCCCGCATTCGGCCGTCACTGCAAAAAAAAACGGCCGATGCCCTGATCATGGCCGGCCGGATGCCGTATGGTCCGGATCTGTGACGCGTCCCGGAACGGGCACGGCCGGCCCGCCGGCATCATGCTTCATTTGATGTCCGTCTTGGACACCATCGAATCGTTGATGAATTTCCTCAGCCCGGCCGCCTCTTCCTTGAGCTCATTCAGGTCCGCAATGATGCCGCTGAGCGTCCCGGTGGACTTGTCCAGGCTGAACAGCTGCTTCTGCACGAACTCGCCGGTCTTCATTCCGACATTCATGTCCGTCTGACGGATCTGGGAAAGGAGGGAATTGTTCCGGAAAAGAAGATCCTGGTTGTCGTTCCGGAGCCTGGCGATCGTCTCGTTGAGGCTGTCGATCTGGGACTTGAGCGTCGCGTTGTCGATCGCGATCGAATCGCGGGACTCCGACAGCGCGCGGATCTCTTCCCGCAGCAATTCGTTCTCATGGTTGAGATCGATCTTGTCGCGGATCGTCGAAGCGAACTGCTCGTCCTCTTCGTACTTCCGGATCTTGGCCTTCAGAGCCGCGATCTCGTCGGAAAGGGACTTGTTCTTGCCGGAAACCGCCTCGAGTCCGGTATTGAGCCTGCCGCTTTCCTCTTTCGCCGCGGCCAGCTCCGCCTGCAGCGCCTTCCGGCTTTCTTCGCCCGAAGCGATCGATGCGCGCAGGTCGGCGAGCTCTTTCTCAAGGACGCCGTACTTCGCGGACTGGTTCTCAAGGTCCTGAAGGAGCTTCCCGCGTTCTTCATTCAGAGAAGCAAGGTTCGAGTCGGCGGAACCCTTGCTCTCCTGCGTCTTCGCCAGCTGCTGCTGAAGGGACGCAATGTTCGCGGAAAGGTCGCCCTTTTCTTTCTGCAGCATTTCGATGAACGATGTGAATTCGTCGAACCGCTCCTGATAGGCTTCGATGGTGTTGTTCTGCTGGGTGCGGATATTCTCCAGGTATTCGTTGACTTCGGCCGGATCGTAGCCGCCGAACATGCTCTTCTTAAACTCCGGCAGGTTGGCCTCGGTGCCGGACTTGATCCTCAGATCCTTGATCTCTTCGATGCTGTCGTCTTTATTTCCGTTCTTCATCTGCCGCACCTGTAGGGAAAGAATGAGGATCTCCGCATCACAGGCGCTCGAAGGTGATCGTCTTCCCGACCCTGATGCCTGAGGCGGCGATCGTACCGCTCCTAAGTTCCAGCACCTGCCGGGCATCCGTCACATATCTGGACATTTTCCCCGGCACCATGCTCTCCTCCGATTGTATCACAACTCCGAATTTTGTCAAAAAAATCACATCGATCGGGAACTGCATGCCCTTGGTATGGACCTGTTTACACGGGATGATGAGAAGCCCTTCCCCGCCTTTCAGCCCTTTCCGTCCCAGCAGCCCTTTCAAGCGGCTGAAAAACGAATCCGCCACCTGTACATGATCCGCGATCACGATATCCTCCATGATGACACGATAGATTTTCGTCATTTCATGCCTCCGAACGTCCCCACGATCTCGAGGACCGACGGCCCGAGCAGGATGATGAAAATAACGGGAAAAATGAAAATCACGAGCGGCAGGATCATCTTGACGGGCGCTTTCATCGCTTTTTCCTCCGCCCTCTGCCTCCTCGTCTGCCGGAGCTGCATGGATTGGGAACGCAGGACGTTTTTGATCGAGATGCCGAGCTGGTCCGCCTGGATGATAGACCCGACGAATGTTTTCAATTCTTCGACCTCACTGCGGTCCGAAAGGCTCTTCAGCGCTTCTCTTCTGGGGATGCCCATCTGGATCTCGCGGTAGACGACTTTCAGTTCCTCCGACAGCGCCCCTCCCGCCCGGCTGACGACGCGCAGGAGCGCGAAATCGAAGCCGAGTCCGGCCTCGACGCTGACGCTGATCAGGTCGAGAATGTCCGGAAGGTCGCCGCGGATCGATTCCTGGCGCCTTTTAATAGATGATTTCAGATAATACCGCGGAACCAGGATCGCAAGGACCGCGCCCATGAGGAAAATCAGAAATTTTCCGACGGCCGGGAATCCGGCGAAAGCCATCGGTAAAAAAGAAAAAGCCAGCAGGGAGAACACGATGATCATGCGGATCGCGGAAAATTCGCCCGCGGTCAGCTTGATCCCGGCCAGCTTCAGATCCCGTTCGAGCTTGGCCTGGGAGTTGACTTTCTTGGATTTCGGAAAAAGCATCGTCATGAATTTGAGGATCCCGTAAAATACGGGCATGACAAACCGCTCCGTAAACGGCTTGGACAGTTCCTCATCGACTTCAGCGGCATTGATCCCGCTGATCTGCCCGATGCGGCGTTTCTGACGGTCCAGTTCGGTCCCGATCGGACGAAGCAGGATCACGAAGATCGTGAATATCAGAAGACCAGCTGAAAACCCGAGTATCGGCATGGGATCCTCCCTGTGATTTCCTAAAATTTGATGCTGACCACTTTACGGATCAGCATGAATCCCGTAAATTCCATCGCCACGCTGCCGGCCAGCATGGCAAGCCCCTGCGGCGTCGTGAAAAACGTACTGACATAAGCCGGGTTGATCAGCATGAGGATCCCCAGGATAAAGACCGGCAGAAGACCGATGATCATGCCGGAAGTCCTGGCACTGGAGGTCATGACACGGATCTCGTTCTTGATCTTGATGCGTTCCCGGATGGTCTGCGAAATCGTGTCCAGGATTTCAGCCAGATTGCCGCCGACCTGGCGCTGGATCAGGATCGCGGAAACGATCAGTTCCAGGTCGGAATTGCCGAGCCTGTCCACCATGTTCCCGAGCGCGGTTTCCATGGACACGCCGAGGCGGATCTCCCTCAGGGTCCTTGAAAATTCTTTGGAAATCGGGTCGGGCATTTCCCGTGAAATGCTCTCCATCGCCTGCTGGAACGTGAATCCGGCCCGGACGGAATTGCCGATGATGGTCAGGGCATCGCTCAGCTGCCGGTCGAACATGGCGATCCTTTTCCCCTTCGCCCGGCCCAGAAGGACCGGCACGATCGCGGTCCCTCCCGCGACGAGGGCAAAACACACGAATACATTGAACTGGATCATCGACACAAGGGCTGCGGGGCCGAGAGCGGAAAGCATCCAGAGCATGAGGAATTCTTCCGGTCGGAGCGGGATCGCGGCGAGCGACAATTCGTCGCCCAGCTTTTTGAGAGCTTTGCCTTTTGAAAACTGCTTCAGGAAGCTGTTTTCATTGTCTTTGGCGCGCTTTTTACGCGGATTCGAAGATGCCGCGCCGTTCCCGGATGAAATGGCGGAAATCCGCTTCTCGATGCGGGATTTGCCGCTCCAAAATGAAACCATGATCATCGTGATCAGGTAAAAAGAAAGAGCGGAAGCAAATACTGTCAGCAATATGATTTCCATTCCATCTCCTCTGCCGGAAACGCGCCGCAGCCGGCCGGGCGGACGTCAGTCCCGGAACCAGTCATCGCTGATCCCCACGCCGTTGTTTTTCAGCTTGTCGATGCACTGCGGATGGACGCCGGTGGGAACAAATTTCCCCTTGAAATAACCGTTGGAATCGAGGGATCCGTCCGTCTCATACCGGAAAATGTCCTGCATGGTGATGATATCGCCTTCCATACCGGATATCTCGGAGATCCGGATGATTTTCCTCGTCCCGTCGCGCATCCGGCTCTGCTGCACGATGATGTCGATCGCGGAGGACACCTGCTCCCGGATCGCCTTGACAGGAAGCTCCATGCCGGCCATGAGGACCATGGTCTCGAGCCTCGAAAGCAGATCCCTCGGGCTGTTGGCATGGGCCGTCGTCAGGGAGCCGTCGTGGCCGGTGTTCATCGCCTGCAGCATGTCCAGCGTTTCGCCGCCGCGCACCTCGCCGACCACGATCCGGTCGGGCCTCATGCGGAGCGCGTTCCGGACCAGGTCGCGGATCGTGATCTGTCCGGTGCCCTCGAGGTTCGATGGCCGGCTTTCCAATGTGATGACGTGCCTCTGATTCAGCCGCAGCTCGGCCGCGTCCTCGATGGTCACGATCCTCTCGTTGTCCGGGATATAGCTGGAAAGAACATTCAACAGGGTCGTTTTGCCGCTGCCGGTCCCTCCGGATACGATGATGTTCAGACGCCCTTTGACGCAGGACTCCAGGAACATCAGCGCCTTCAGCGAGATCGATCCGAACCGGATGAGGTCCTTGTCGGTCATGGGGGTCCTGGAGAATTTCCGGATCGTGATGACCGGGCCGACCAGCGAGAGCGGAGGGATGATCACGTTGACGCGCGATCCGTCCACCAGCCTTGCGTCGACCATCGGGCTCGACTCGTCGACATGCCTGCCGATCGACGAAACGATCCGGTCGATGATATTCATGACGTGCTCGCTGTCCCTGAAAACAACATCAGACAGGGAAAGCTTGCCGCTTTTTTCGATATACACACAGTTCGGGCCGTTGACCATGATCTCGGTCACGGTGTCGTCCTTGAGCAGGTTCTCGAGCGGCCCGTAGCCCATGACTTCATCATAAAGCTCCCGGGAGATCCGGCTCCGCTCGGTCCGGTTGATGTTGACCGCCTCGTTCTCAAGGACTTCCTCGATCAGACGGTAGATCTCCTCATTCTGCTCGCCGCCGGGCGCGCCGAGGATGTTCTGTCCCTTTTCGCTGATTTTCTTGTTGACGATCTCGATGACGCTCTTGTGGGCCTTGTTTTTAACTTCCCGGTATTCGTCGACATAGGAAGGCGCGGCCTTTTCATGCCCGGATTCCCGGACCCGCGGGCTCTCTTCACCGTCGGTTTTCTGCTTTTCAAGCCTTTCCAGCAATCCCATGGTCAGTCTTTCACCTCCGCGACCTTGACGGCAAGCTTGCGGAACTGTTCGGCCAGCACGGTGCGCGGCGCGTCGAGGACGATCGGGATGCCCTTGTTCAGGGAATTGATTGCGGTTTTCCAGTCGCTGGGGATCCGGTGGAACGCCTCGCACCCGAGCACTTTCTGGGCATCCTTGACGCCGATGCCCGTGTCGGGCTCCCGGTTCACCATGATCTTGATCTTTTCTTTCTGGTTGAGGT
>CAZDPQ010000077.1:0-11544 GCA_964507305.1 uncultured Oscillospiraceae bacterium | reverse complement strand
AATTTAAAAAGATGGGTTTTAAGGTGACCTGGAGACTAATTTCAATTGGTTTATATGGGCTATCATATATAGAACCTCAATTAGCCAAAGAAGATGTTTTTTTCTTTACGAAGAAATTGAAAACGCTAACCCGCTACTGGAACTTCGTAAATGGAGAGCGTACCTATTAAAAAAACACTTGAATACATCAATGATGACACTTTGCAAGGTTTATTAGAGCTCACAGAATTTTGGGTATCGATTGGAATGCCAGAAGGGAGTCCCCATGAATATCCAAACGCAGATAATGCAACAAGCGGTTATTTTACAAAAGAAAACTATTTGAGATTGAAAAATGGAAATGAAAATTGGTTGTGTAGTGAAATGAGAAATATTATGCAGTTAGATAAAGCAACATGAATTTACTGGAACGTTTCGGTTTGTTCTGAGATTGGTATGAATAATATTCTACAAAAACTCGATTCACACCCCCTTGGCAAATCGTTGAACAGTAAGCCAGGGGGTGTGCATTTTATCATTTTATGGTAATGTTGCCAGATAAAGAGACCGCCCCCATCATTTTCGGGGGTGGTCTTTTTAATCTGACGTTTTGCGGCCACAGGACTTGAGCGTTGCGGATTTATCCGCAACGCTTCTCCTGCTCGTTCGCACCATCAGAATAGGGGCAGTCCTTTCCATGGATGAACATGACCTGTCAGAGCAAGGAATCAGACACTTGAATCTGTTCGATTTTCTTTTATCTCGTGTTAAAGATCTTCAGTGAAATCGCCTCGCAAAGACCAGAATCACCATGCACACCTCTAAGCCGTTATGCAATCATACAATCTAAGGTCCCATGAATTAAATGTTCAGGCATGAAATGTTCCACTCACTTATTAAAAGTGATATTATTTTATCAGATGTGAGAGCGTTTCCGTGAAAAATAGTTATTGGCACCAAAACCCTGCGATGAAGAGGGATCCTTTGGACGAACAGCAGAAGAACGAACCGATCGATACGATACGATTGACGGAGAAGAAGCGTCGGCAACTGCATGAACGTATTCTGAAGGCCGGCAAGGATGTCGCCCCCGACCCGGGAAAGGCAACTCATGCCAGGAGCCCGGTCTTCCTGAGGAAAACCACATGGCAGCGCACTGCTCTTACCGTCGGTGCCGCGCTCTGTGCTGCATGGATCGGCACTTCGATTTTCGGATCCCTGCAGATCTTCCCACACTGGGGCGACCGGTCCTCGGGCGATTTCTCCATCCTTTCGTCCGCGCCGGGGAGCCGTTCATCGGAAGCTACATTATCGGATCCGGACGAGAATACCGGACAGTCGACCTCTGATCTTACCCCGTCCACAGACTCGACCCCTTCGTCTGCCGATAGCAGTCCGAAGCCGACGGCCGGGCAGATCAAGGCTTCGGTCCCTTCGTGGTATGCTCCGGGCAGCCTCTCCTTGATGACACTGGTTCACCCGAATGCGTATCTTGGCATTCCGGATACCCGATCATCGGCCACAGGCGGTTCCTTCCAGCGCCTTTCCTCTTCCCCGACAGGCCCTGTGAACGTCGGTCTGTCCTTAGGGGTCGCACGGACCACCTCCCCGATTGTCAGACTTTCTTCTGCTGCCATTGTGAGCCGTAATCTTTCCCTCCCTGCCGGCATGGTTTCCGATCCGAACCGGACACGATGGGCAGACTATGTCACGCTGGCATCGGCTCAGACCTACCCGGACGAAAGCGGACTCTACTTCCATTTGCCGGATTCCAGGATAATCCGTTTTTTCTACGAAGCAAAGGCAGTACTGAGCAAAGCATCCAAAATCCCCTCAGGCGGATATATACAACTGCTGCACAGTGATCCCTCGACCGGGCACGCGATCGTCGAGGTCCGTTCGGCTTCCCATGCAACGGTGGGCGCCTTTTACTTCAACTACTATGACAAACGGGTGGCGGCTTTGCCGGTGGAGGTCGTAAACAGCACATTCACGATATCCCCGGACGGGCACAATCTGGCGATGAATCTGACCGATAGTCAGGGCATGACCGAGCTGATGCTGCTGGACCTGTCCCGGAAAAGTCCCGCGCTGACCTGTGTCACCGACGGCAGAAACGGAAGCTTCCGGCCTTCGGAGCGACTTTTTTTTACGGAGAGCGGGAAATACCTTGTCTATGGCACGGCAGACGACACCGGTAATTTTTTTGACGCGAACAATGTCCCTTATCTGGCAGTCTATGATATCGCAAAGAAGAATACCATCAGGACGAGCGGGCATTTCATCCGGTCCATACGGGATGATGCGTTTCTCGTGCTCGAGAAGGACGGCAAAGGGATGGTCGTCCGAAGCGATACGGGAGCGGATGCTGCAGGCAGCCTGAATCTGGAGAGCTGGGAGGCGCAGCGGATCCAGATCGACATGGTAAAGATCAAAGGCGGTGCTTTCCGGCAGACAGCCACGAAGATTCCCCTGTTTGGAATCGATTCGCCGGCGTTGTCCTTTAAAGAAGCCGGTGCTGTCCTTGTTTCGGGTCCGTACCTTTACGCCTACGTCGCAGGCTCCAATGTCATACAGTGCCTTCATACCGGCACAGGGGATTCCTTCGATATTCCCATCGATATGAGCTTCGTGAATGAAATCAGGGGATTGAAAGCGAAGGGGCTGGAGGCGACGTTCTATTTCACCCTTAGCCGTGACCGGTCGTTGCTCCTGCTCCAGTATACCGCCCAGGCCTATCAGGACGAGCAGGCCTTTGGCCCATACGATATGAATGACGGCTTCTGGGAGGAATTCCTTGCTTCGGAGGATCTGTCCGGCCTGAAGGATTACGTGGATGGCGGGAACGATCTGAAGCTGGGTGAAGAGTATGGTGAGAGCAATCCGTATGTGGGTACCAAGCGGTTCTATATCGTGGCGGGTGACGGATATACATCGTTGATCGCGGTCAGCGAAACGGATTTCAAGATTGCCGTCGAGGATTACAGGGATCGCTCGTTCACGCTCTACCGGGCGGTCAATACGGAAGCATGGTTTGCGCCGCCACAGCTTTACGACGTAACGGGAGACAACCCCTCCATCCCCGTCAGCAGTTTCCGGAAACGCCTTTCCCCATCGGTGACCGCCCAGTCCTCGCGTGAGCGGTATGCCGGACTGCCAAGATTGGCCCCCTATTACGACTACGCAGATTTTTATACTGCAGGAGCACTGGATCCGGAGAAGATCAGGCTCTGGCGACTGCGTCCTGAATTGGCGGATGCTGCGTTCTCCATCCGCGCAGGCATCGCCGATGTGGCCTCATACGTGGATGGAGAGCGTTTCGGGTCTTTCATCACCGACAGGGAAATGCTGGCTACCCTTCTGACGGAGATTGCGGCACTGCCTGGAATGAAACCACTCTCGGACGAGCGCGCCGGACTCATCCGCTTTCCTGCACTTGGCAGCTCCTATTGGACAGGAAAGGAACGCATGGAGTATTATCTGTCCATCTCTGCCGAACGCAGGCTGTCCAATGCACAATATGAGGTCTATGGGATGCATATGGGGATGGACAGCGAGGGACGGTACTATCTGTATACACAAGCCGGCTACTGGTTTCTGACGAAGGCGCAGCATGACAGGCTCTTCACTCTTTGCAGGACCCTCCATCAAGCCGCCACGCTGAATCCGTAGCGGGCGGGAACCATGAAGATGAACCCATGAAAGGAGACACTATGAAAAACCGTGCAATCATTGTCACTCGGTTCTTTGTTTCAATTTTATGCATGTCATTCATGTTTGGATTTTACGGCTTCGACCCAAACAGGGAGGACACTGTCGCAGCAGCCAGCCCGCAGATCTCACTTGACATATTGGATATTACACATGACAGCGTTGCAGTTTCCGCTGCCGTCACAGACGTTGAAGCAGTAGATACAACAGGGTTCGAGTATAGGCTGATAAGCGGTTCGGAAATTTTCTGGCAATCAAAAGAGGCAGAATCTCCATCCCTTACATTTTCCGCGACGATCGATCATTTAGAAAGCGGCAGTAACTATGCTGTAAGAGCGTATTACACGATAGGCCTTGCCATTTACTACTCGGATGCCCGGGAATTCTCCACACCTGAAGCACCGGCTGACTCAACGATTTCACCGACCGCAACAACAGCGCCGACGCACTCGCCGATTTCAAGTCAGTTCGGGTTATCCGGCATAACGGGTTCCGGCCTTTACCTGCTGATCATTCTCGGTGTCATTGCGGTAGCGCTCATCGGTATCGCGGTTGGGTTATTTATCAACATAGCAAAGAGAAACAAGCAATGAGATCGCGAAACCTCCCATGGAATGCTGGCTGAGGCCCAATATCCGGCTTTTCGACAAAACTGCCTGATATCGGGAAGAAGGGGAAAATGTCTTGGAAGAAAGTTATTCATCCGGATCGGTCTGAACTTTTGCAGGTGTTCCTGATAGATCAAACACAAATGTTGCCGTAGCTCCCCCTATTCCTATGATTGTTCTTGAACCTGAAATATGGGAGTCGGTAATTTCGCAATGATCCGACACTTCGGTTCCGTAGTAATCGTAAGAGCGGCTGCCGACACTAAAGGGCAATGACCAGACGTCATCGAAACCGCATTGGGCATTGCCGGTTTTATAGGAGTCATCTTTGCGGTCTGTTCCGTTAAAGCCTTCATTTATTACAGTGGTGGACACCTCAATCCAGTCTTCGGCGTTGGCACTCATCAAACTTTGGAATTCAACCGTCAGACGGTCTTCGGAAATCCGCATCATATCGATGGAATTTTCCGTTCCGTAACTCTCTTCGAGCCGGCCGCGTTCTATACGGGAACTTTTGTAGCTTCCCAGGTAATCGCCGTTTTCCGCATAATAATAATCTTCCAGGTAATAATCAAAATCATACTGGACCTGACGTTTTTTACTGACATAAACATTGTAATCGACATCATTAACCCATGCTTCCTGCGATGAAAAAGAGGCACTCTGTTCGATTTTCATATCAGGATCGTCGATTAATGAGGGGATGGTCCAGGTCATTTCGATCGTACCGCGATAATCAGCACATTTTCCGCGTGTATCGACCACATAGCGGTGGACGTAGTTCTTTTGTGATGTCAAGTCAGCGAAGGAGTAAATCAGCACAAGAGCCGTAACATTTTCTGCCGGGTTTTTACGGCAGAATTCTTTCTGTTCCAGATTGCTCCAGTCTTCAGGGTTTTCCTGCCAGCGGCCATTGATTTGAATGATGGCCTGCCGTTTAATATGGCTCATGTTGTTGACCTGGGGTCCCGGTGGATGATCCAGCGCTTCGTCACGAAAATCAAACGACAGCTTTTCGATTTCACTGGCTGGAGCATCGATCATATACATTTTATAAACAATTCCGCCGGGAAAAAGCGACAGCTCATCTTCATACCGGTCTTTGGTCATGGAGATCATTTGCGAGCCTTGAAACAAATCGATGACGAAAGGATTGTTTTTTGGCATGCTCGGGTCGGATGTGCTGACAAAACGCAGAAAATCAATGCTGTTTCCAGCCGGGTCAATCGGGATGCGTACCGGCTGATTGTTCTTGTCCACATCCTTATAGAACAAAGCGGGTTCTTTGTTCCAGTTGCAAAGGGCAAAACGTCCGAACAGGTCGGTGATGTCTCCTGCTTTGCTGTTCAGGACGGATTGCAGTGTCCCCCGTGTATCCAGATACTGAAATGCGCCGGGCATTGAATCCTTTCCCAGATCAGAAAAAGCCCATAAGACATCGGCGACGATGTCTTTTTTATTCATATCTTCGGTCATCAGATAAAAAAGCATGTAGCTGCCATACTCCTGCTCCCCTTGGAGCGAAAGCCGATCATCACGCAAATTGACTGAAAATTCCGGGAGAAATCTGAACTGGCGATTCAGGCCGGGATAAACGAAATGTTCTGCCCAGACGGCTGTTGCCTCGGTCAGCCACTTGAGGTCATAACTGCCTCCAAGATCCTCTATAAACCATGTCAATCCCATTGAATGCTGGAAAATGTGAAAAAGCTCATGCGCTGTGACGGATTTCAAGGTATCATTATCAAGTGTCTGATCAATCAGGATCTCATAACCTGAGATCTGAAAATTATTATATGTGAATAGTGCCCAGCCGGTCTGGGCGTCTTTCAGGTTTGTCGTCAGGTAAATTTTCAGTTTGTTTCCCGGCTGGGTGCCGAGATAGTCCCGGTACATTTCCCAGGCTTTGTGAACCGTATCATATACCAGCTGCGCCTTGGTATCGATTTCTGCCTGTTGCTGGCTGTTCAGTCCTTTGAGGGAAAAATGCAGCTCAACCGGCGCTGAAGCCCCTGAAATTTCGATCAGCCAATTCTCCCAGACCGTTTCTTCTGCTGAAACGGCTGAAGCAAGAGCCAGGCGGTCCAGCACGCTTTTTTGCTCCTGAAAGTCCGGGTGGAAATAACTATTCGGATCTTCCGGTGAACAGATAAAGGGTTCAATCTGCTCCAACACGCCAGGTGCAAGCTAGTCATGATGCAGGATCAGCCATTGCAGGTCGCTCGTCAGCCAATCCGTGCCATCCGTATAAACCGGCCCGGCATATTCTTGAGGCAGGTTTTGCGGATCGAAGGCAGCCTGAATCATCAATTGCGCCTTGGTAGCCCGGTCTATTTTCCCTTCGGCCAAAGCCGCTTCGATCAAATCGGTTGAACCGGGCGGACAATTTCTGACTGCTGAAGAGTTGAGAATATCAATGATGCTGTCGTCATACCGGCCGCTGTCTATCCATTTCTGGATCGTATCGGGCACTGCGGCGGCAATGCTGCTGCGGTCTACGCGTCCTGCAACGGCTTTCTTGCTGAAAGAACCGCAGGAAGCAAGGTTTAATGGCAACAGCAGGATAACAATTAAAATAATCGCGCGCTTCATATCCATTCCCTCCCCCTGATTCAATTCGCGTTTGATCAGGCGCTCCGGTTTGTCTGAGATCTTGTGCGGTATATGCGAGAAGCAGATAGGACAGGCGTTCGTGTCTTTTAGAATTTTGTTGATGCAATATCATTTTACCACATGATGCTGTGCCGATGAAATCCCGGTCGCGGATCGGGCTGCCGGACTGCGGATATCCATGCGGGTAACATAACGATGGCATCACGAACGTCAATGCAAAGAGAAATTGCGAAAAGAATGACCCGACATGTAATTTAATAAAATGGATATAGATTGTAGTTATACAATGGCGGTGAATCCGGAACTTTTTGGTTTTTAGGGAGTATAATGAAAGAACGATGATAATGTTCCAATCAAACGAGAATAAGGCGAACTTCCCGACGGACACGATTGAAAAGTATCATGGGACCAATATGGTATGATGCATTGACCGGTTGGCTTTTCAAGCGAAAGGAAAGGAATTGATATGTCTAAAAAAATACCAAGTATCGTCCTTACTGTTGTCGTCATCATCGGCCTTGTATTTGTTTTCAATCCCTTGCGATCGGATGATGGGAAGATTTCCGCTGAAGACTACAGGGGCGGATGGCTGCTTTTGCCGGACACCTCCGACTCGACCGGTGTCAATATTGCAAGCACATTTACTTTAAAATCTCAGACGGATGTCAGCCTTGAAGAAGTGATCGGATATCTTAGCATAGACGGCCAGGAAAAACCGGCAGTAGCAGCGTTCGAGAAAAATGTTTTTACGATAACACCTCGAATGGCTTTTGAAAAAAACAAGCTTTACACTTTTCGGATCACAATTAATCCTGATACCGTGATCACATGGACATTCCAGACAAGCGCCCCATTCCTGATCACCGGCAGCCTGCCCGCCGACCAGACGACGAATGTGCCTGTGGATACAGGCATTGAGATTTATTTTTCCCACAGCGAATACAGAGATCCGGATGATTGCTTTGAAATTTCACCTTCCGTGAGCGGCAGGTTTGAAAGGCATAAAAATGCGTATGTATTCATCCCGGATAATGAGCTGTCTTACGGGACCCTCTATACTGTTACGATCCAAAAGGGACTTCGGACTTCTGATGGGAATGAAGCCATCGATCAGAATTATGTATTTCAATTTGAAACGGCAGCCGAACATAAAGATGAACAGGATAAAAATTACAAAGGATATATTTATTTTAATAAAGTGATCAATGAATATAATACGGAAGAAAACCCGTATCTGCCGATCAACTATTATATCAATAAAAATAATACCAATAGTAAAGATTATACAGTCGACGGAACCGTTTATGCTTATCCGTCAATCGATCATTTTCTAAAAGCCCTTAAGCAGAAAAGCACAGTACCGGTATGGGCTAATTACAGCTATCTGAACGACAATTTCATGGATCCGAAAGGCTTATCCAGGGTGCTTGATTTCACCCACGAACTGCAGACCGGGTCAAGAACCGATGAGGATAATTTTATCAGGCTCCCGTCGAACCTTCCCGCGGGATTTTACCTGATCGACTGCACATGGGAAGACATCCGCTTTCAGACCTTTATCCAGGTGACGGACATCGGGATCTATATGACAGCCGACGAGGATTCCATGCTGGTCTGGCTAAACGATGTAAAGACGGACAGGCCGCTTGCGGATGCGGCGATCCGCCTTTATCAAGGCAGTCAGCCGGAGTGGAGAACAAACGAAGAAGGGATCGCCTCGTTTGAATTTGCCGATTCAGCAGATGCTTCCGCAGAAGGCGATTCGGGTGAAAGATACTTTATTATTAAAGCTGCAGATGGCAGGACTGCCGTTCTGAGAAGATATGTCAATCCATACCGCTCTTATAGCAGCTATTATTATAGCCATTATTTCTATGCCTCTTATGGCTATTCGGATGTTCAGAACAATTACTGGAACTATATCCAGCTTGACAGGTCCTTGTACAAACCCGATGATACTGTATTTTTCTGGGGATTTGTCAAAAACAGGACAAAGCCGGAAAACATCGGCAGCGTGACCGCAGTGGTAACGAAAGAAAGATATTATTATTCGTATTACAGCAGGAAAAACTGGTATTGTTTTCCGAGCATGAACCATGATCCCGTTGCAAAAAGCACCGTCCCTTTAACGGACGGCGCGTTCGACGGAAGCATCGATCTGCCGTATCTGGAAGAGGGGAATTACCTGCTGCAGATAAAGGTCGGGGAAAATATTATTTCAAGCACGTATTTAACCGTGCAGAATTATACAAAACCGGCTTATAAAATGGAGTTGGAAAAAAGTAAAAAGGCAATATTCTGGTATGAACCAATCGATTTTACTTTAAAAACAGCTTTTTTCGAAGGGACAAAACTTCCCGGACTGGATTTACAATACAATTTTAATTTCTATCATGGCAACAATACATCCGGAAACGGTAAAACGGATGAAAACGGTGAGTTTACGATCACGATCGATCCCGGGATCCATGACGACGTTCAGGGGGAGAATTATGCTGTTTTTTCCGGAAATGCGGCTTTGCCGGAATCCGGCGAGATCAGCGCGTCTGACGGAATACGGATTTTTGCCAATGACATCAATGTCGCGATCCACGCTGAATTGACCGATGAAACGGATTTATCAGCCAGGATGGGGAAAATTGCTTTTACAATAAACGATATCGACCTGGATCGAATCAACACCGGTACTGCAAAAGACGATTCGGATTATCTGGGTGAAGCCGTATCCGGAAAGACATTAAGCGGCTCGATCATCAGGAACAGATGGGTCCGCTATAAAGATGGAACCTATTACGATTATATCAACAAAAAAGTGATGCCTCAATATCATTACCAGGTCGAAAAGCAGGTTTTAAAGACCTTCAATGCGACTACAGATTCAAATGGCGAAGCCTTTTACACTTTCAACGCTCCGGAAGTAGCAGACGGTTATTACACTTATGAGGTTTCCTGTAAAGACAGCCGTTCGAGGACTATGAATATCAACGGCTATATCGGGACACAATGGTTTTATCAATATAACACCATTGACGATAACAGGTATTATCTTGACGGGATCGAAGAAAATTACAAAAACGGCAGCGAGATCCATATTGAGTTTAAGAAAGGGCTTGAATTGCTGCCGGAAGCGTCGTATCTGTTTATAAGAAGCCAGAACGGGATCGTGGATCATACTTCATCCCAGGATCCCGCTTATTCATTCAAAATGAATGACACATGCATGCCGAATATTTTTGTGAAAGGCATCTATTTTAACGGAAAAACCTATATCGAATCGGATCAGCAAAATATTCGTTATGATTATTCTGAAAAAGAGTTATTGATTGAAGCGCTGGCAGATAAAGACGCTTATAAACCCGGAGAAGAGGTCATCATCAGGCTCAGGGCGAAAGACAAAGACGGGGAAGGCGTAAAAGCGATCGTCAATGCGGGAATTGTTGATGAAGCGCTTTTCGCCCTGCAGGATATGAGCGTTGCGACTCTTGCATCGCTGTATGAATATGTGCCTTCCGGGATCACGGCGGCTTATGCTTCCCATATCAATTCAGGGATGGATTTCGGGTCAGGAAATAATGTTGAGTGCGTATTCACAGATGATTCTGTTTCGGGATCCGAAATGCAGAGAGCTCCCGCAAGCAATGCGGCAGGCCAAAAGGATGAGGCAGCAGTAAGAGAAAAATTCATGGATACCGCCCTCTTCAAAACCGTGGTTTTGAATGAAAACGGCGAAGGGGAGATCCGGTTTACGCTCCCGGATAATATCACCGCCTGGCGCGTTACGCTGACAGGGATATCCGCTGATCTTGAGGCAGGCAGCGGTACGACATCTCTGGTTGTTTCCCTGCCTTTCTTTATCAACTATTCTTTCAATACGACCTATCTTGCCGGAGATATCGCATTTGTCGGAGCAACCGGATACGGGAACAGCCTGCTGCCCGGAGATGAGATCACCTATCGGGCCAGCACATCTTCAGAGCCTGACAAAGTCAGCGTCGTAAAAGGCAAGGCTTTTGAAAGAGTGAACATCCCGATCCCTGCATTGAAAACAGAGGATCAATATATCCTGATCGAAGCCGAGGCTTCAAACGGATACAAAGATTCGATAAAACATGCGATTGAAGTAAAAGAGTCTTATCACGAAATCAGCAGATCGGTTGTTGCGGACCTGATTGCCGGACTTGCGGTCGAAGGCGGGACAAGCGGTGCAACCAGGCTGCTGTTCATGGACAAAGGACGCGGCATGTATTATCCGGTTCTGATGTCACATATATGGCAGGGCGGGAACAGGATCGACCAGAACATGGCGCGGATCATTGCGGAGGATCTGCTGAAAACAAATTACGGATCCGATGAAACGTATTTTAAAAATGAAGATTTTAAAGCAGGGGATTATCAGACATCGGACGGCGGGATCGCCATACTGCCGTATGGTCCCTCCGATCTCGAGCTGTCGGCAAAGCTTGCTCCGTATCTGCTGGATTTGGTCGATGCATCCCTGCTAAAGCAATATTTCTATGCAGTCTACGAAGACGACAGCATCGGAGGAACAAAAGCTGCGGCTCTTTACGGCCTTGCTGCCCTGCGGGAGCCCGTGCAGCTATCAGGTGATCGAATCCTGAAAGGTTGATTTCAT
>CAZDPQ010000076.1:0-11650 GCA_964507305.1 uncultured Oscillospiraceae bacterium | reverse complement strand
TGCCTTGATGCGGACACCGTACGGCTATGCGGCCAATACCGGGTGGCCTGCATGCCTGGCGCCATGACCGTCCGTGAAGTCGTCGAATGCATGAGGGCGGGCGCGGACATCGTCAAGATTTTTCCGGGCGAGCTTTTCGGGCCGCAGATCATCAAGTCTTTCCTCGGCCCGCTCCCGCACGCGCAGCTGATGCCGACCGGAGGGGTCAGCGTCGGGAACGCGGCGGAATGGATCCGTGCCGGCGCGGTCGCGCTGGGGGCGGGAGGCAGTCTGACCGCCGGAGCCGCTTCGGGAGACTATCCGTCGGTCACGGACACCGCGGTGCGCTTTCTGGACGAGATCCGCATGGCGCGTGAAAATCGGGCGAAGTGAGAACGATGTTCTTTTCATGCTCTCCCGGTGCCTTTCCGCAGTTGACACCGGTGCCCGGAAGAGAATATAATCAGTAAAAATAGAAAAAAGGCTGCGACCGGAAGAGTACTTGCCGGAAGGTCCGTCCAGAGAGCGCGGGAGAGGTGCGAGCCGCGCGGGGCGCCGGAGAGGAAGATCATCCGCGAGCCGTTTCCCTGAATGATCCGGAGTCGGAAGTAGGGGAAGCCGGTCATTCCCGATTGCAGGGCTGTACCGTTATCATGGATGAGATGTCCCGCCGCCTGCCGGCAGGACGAATTCGGGTGGTACCGCTTTTGATGATTCAAATGCCCCGATGCACAGGGGCGATCACGCTCCGTCTGCACGGGGCGTTTTTTATGGGGAAAAGCACTGATTTGGAGGAATGCGGCATGTACCAGAAAGTCCAGAACGACATGAGCTTTGTCGAGAGAGAAAAAGAGACCCTTGCCTTTTGGAAAGAGCGCGGCATTTTCCGCAAGTCGGTCGAGCTTCGCGAAGGCCGCGAGACGTTCACCTTTTACGACGGCCCGCCGACCGCCAACGGGAAGCCGCACATCGGCCACATCCTGACCCGCGTCATCAAGGACATCATCCCCCGGTACAGGACCATGAAGGGATACAAGGTCCCGCGCAAGGCGGGATGGGACACGCACGGCCTGCCGGTCGAGCTGGAAGTGGAGAAACTGCTCGGCATCGACGGGAAGGCGCAGATCGAGGAATACGGTGTTGAGCCTTTCATCAGGAAGTGCAAGGAAAGCGTCTGGAAATACAAGTCCGAATGGGAAGAGATGTCGGACCGCGTAGGCTTCTGGGCCGACATGGACGATCCGTATGTGACGTATGACAACGACTACATCGAATCCGAATGGTGGGCGCTGCGGCAGATCTGGGACAAGGGGCTGCTGTACAAGGGCTACAAGATCGTCCCCTACTGCCCGCGATGCGGGACATCTCTCTCCAGCCACGAAGTCGCCCAGGGATACAAGGATGTCAAGGACACCTCGGTCTTTGTCCGGTTCAAGGTCGTCGGGGAGCCTGACACCTATTTTGCCGCATGGACGACGACTCCCTGGACGCTTCCGTCCAATGTCGGGCTGTGCGTGAATCCGAAAGAGGATTATGTGAAGATCAGGGTCAAGTCCCCGATCGAAGGCGACCCGCCGTCCATTTATTATTATCTTGCAGGCGAGCTGGCGTCGAGCCTGTTCGGTGAAGAGTATGAGCGCGAGACCGTCTCATCCTGCAAAGGCCGCGACCTGGCGGGGATGGAATACGAGCCGCTGTTCCCCTACGGCGCCGCGCAGATCGCCGCCTCAGGCAAAAAAGCTTTCCGCGTGACGTATGACGACTATGTCACTCTGACCGACGGTACAGGGATCGTCCATATCGCCCCCGCGTTCGGCGAGGACGATTATCGCGTCGGCCGGGCTTTCGACCTGCCCTTCGTCCAGCTGGTCGACACGGAAGGGAAGATGATGGCCGAAACGGAGGAATTCGCCGGCATGTTCTGCAAGGACGCCGATGCCGGCCTGATCCGCAAGCTCGCCGCGGAGAAAAAACTGCTCGGCAGGCTGTCCTACGAGCACAGCTACCCCTTCTGCTGGCGATGCGACACACCGCTCATTTATTATGCCAGAAACAGCTGGTTCATCGAGATGACGAAAATCCGCGAAAACCTGCTGAGAAACAACAAAACCATCCGTTGGCTTCCGGAAACGATCCGGGACGGCCGGTTCGGCAACTTCCTCGAAAATGTGGTCGACTGGGGGATTTCCAGGGAACGCTACTGGGGGACGCCGCTTCCGGTCTGGGAATGCGGGTGCGGATACCGCCACATGGTCGGATCGATCGGGGAGCTCAAGGCCATGTCTCCGGATTGTCCGGAGGAGATCGAACTGCACAAGCCTTACATCGACGCGGTCCATCTCCGCTGCGGCAAGTGCGGCGGGACCATGACGCGGGTCTCCGAAGTCATCGACTGCTGGTTCGATTCCGGTTCCATGCCCTTCGCGCAGTGGCATTACCCGTTCGAGAATAGAGAAGTCTTCGAGGAGCAGTATCCCGCGAACTTCATCTCCGAAGCGGTCGACCAGACCCGCGGCTGGTTCTACACGCTCCTTGCGATCTCGACGCTCCTGTTTGACAATGCCTCTTTCAAGAACTGCATCGTCCTCGGGCTTGTCCTTGACAAGGACGGCATCAAGATGTCCAAGCACAAGGGAAACGTCGTCAATCCGTGGGAGGTGCTCGACAGCCAGGGCGCCGATGCGGTCCGCTGGTATTTTTATACGGTGAGTTCACCGTGGCTTCCGAGCCGCTTTTCGGCGGACGCCGTGATCGATGCGCAGCGAAAATTCATGGGGACATTCTGGAATACCTATGCGTTTTATGTCCTTTATGCCAACATCGACGGCTTCCGGTTCGATGCGGATGAATACCGCCGGAGCATCCCGGAGCTGCCGCTCATCGACCGCTGGATCCTGAGCCGCCTGCATTCGCTGGTCGCCAGGGTGGACGCCGGGCTCGACCAGTATGACATCACGGGCTCCGCCCGCGCGATTTCGGATTTCACCGACGACCTGTCCAACTGGTACGTCCGCCGCAGCCGAGAACGCTTCTGGGCGGCCGGCATGGAAACGGACAAGCGCAGCGCCTACTCGACCCTTTACACCGCTCTGGTGACGCTGACGAAAGTCGCCGCGCCGTTCGTGCCTTTCATGACCGAATCGATCTACCGCAACCTCGTCCTGAGCGTCGATCCGCACGCGTCCGAAAGCGTGCATCTGTGCGATTTCCCGGCTGCAGATCCGTCGCTGGTTGACAAGCCGCTCGAGCAGGAGATGGCCGACGTCCTCCGCATCGTCGTGATGGGCCGGGCAGCCCGCAACACCTGCGGGATCAAAAACCGCCAGCCGGTCGGGAGGATGTATGTCAAGGCGCCGGAGCGCCCGGGCGAGGAGCTCACCGCGCTGATCGCCGACGAGCTCAATGTCAAGGAGATCGTCTACATCACGGATGCGTCCGCCCTTTTCGATTATCGGTTCAAACCACAGCTCAAGACCCTCGGACGCAAAATGGGACGGCTCATCCCCGCGATTTCCGCCGCGCTGGCGGCACTCCCGGGCGCTGCATCCATGCGCGAGCTGAAAGCCTCCGGCGTCCTGAAGCTCGATCTGGGGGACCAGACCGTCGAGCTGCCGGAAGAAGACCTGATCATCGAAACGGTCCAGGTCGAAGGCCTCTCGACCGAGACGGACAAGGATTTCACCGTGTCCCTCGATACACGCCTCACCCCGGAACTGATCGAAGAGGGCTTTGTCCGCGAGGTCGTGAGCAAAATCCAGACGATGCGCAAGGAGGCGGGATTCGAAGTCCTCGACCGGATCGCGTTCGCGTACGAGGCCGGGGAGACGCTTTCCGGCATCATCCGCGCGAACGGTGTCCTGATCGGGGAGGAGATCCTCGCGGAGCGGATCGGAGGCAGCCTGGACGGGTATGTGAAGGAATGGGACATCAACGGCGAAGCCGTGAAATTCTCGGTGAAAAAGTGGTAAAATGGATTGACGGATCCGCCGGACGCATCCGAAGGGAAGGGACGCCATGCTTCAAAATCTGCTGAATAATATCGGACTGGGCAATTTCGACCTGCTGGGGACGCTTGAACGCATCTTTGTCGTGATCATATCCCTTTCGATCCACGAGTTTTCCCACGGCTACCGCGCATACAAGCTGGGGGACGACACCGCCCAGCGGGCCGGCCGGCTGACACTCAATCCGCTGGCCCACCTCGATCCGATCGGGACGATCATGATGATCATCGCACCCGTCGGATGGGCCAGGCCTGTCCCGATCAACCCGATCCTCTTCACAAGGGCGAAAACCATGAAGCGCGGGATCGTCGAAGTCAGTCTCGCGGGCCCGCTGTCCAACCTTGTACTGTCCTTTGCGGCCTACCTGGTCCTGAACATCGTCTATCTGATCTACGCGGCGGTGACCGGCAGCGGCACGCCCGGCGGGGTGATGGAAGCTGTTCTGTCGATCCTGTACCTGATGTTCCAGCTCAACGTATACCTTGCGATCTTCAATCTCCTGCCCGTCCCGCCGCTGGACGGATACAAGATATTCGGATCGATGCTGCCCAACCATATTTATTACAAGCTTATGGAGTACGAGCGGTATATCGGTATTTTTTTCATCATGGTCATCGTGTTTGCCGGTACTTTTTTCGGCAGAGTGCTGTATGCCGTCGCGACGCCGTTCTTTTACCTGATCCAGACACCTGTCGACTGGCTGTTCAAGTTTCTCGGGCAGCTTGTGATCCGCTGAGGAAGAGGGTATCGGCCCGAGGCGGGGGACGGCACGAAGACATACGGGAGGATTTATGGCTGATAAAATCATCGTGAGCGGCATGCGCCCGACCGGCAGCATCCATCTGGGCAACTATTTCGGAGCGTTGGAGAACTGGGTCAGGCTCCAGGACAGCTATGACTGCCACTTTTTCGTGGCGGACTGGCACGCCCTGACGACGGGGTACGCGGATACGGCGGAAGTCCGCGACAACACCTATCAGCTGCTGGCCGATTATATCGCCTGCGGACTCGACCCGGCACGGTCCGTCTTGTTTCTCCAGTCGGAGATCAAGGAACACGCCGAGCTCCACCTGCTGCTGTCGATGGTCACGCCGCTCGCCTGGCTGGAGCGCTGCCCGACATACAAGGACCAGATCCTCAACATGTCGGACAAGGACATCATGACCTACGGATTTCTGGGTTATCCGTGCCTGATGGCGGCGGACATCCTGCTGTACCGGGCCGGTTTCGTGCCGGTCGGCGAGGATCAGCTGCCCCATCTCGAGCTGACCCGGGAGATCGCCCGCCGGATGAATTTCATCTATCATGCGGAGCTGTTTCCGGAGCCCGCCCCGCTCCTGACGGAAGCCAAGCTGCTGCCCGGCACCGACGGCCGCAAGATGTCGAAAAGCTACGGCAACACGATCTCCTTCGCGGACACCCCCGATGAAGTCACCGCCAAGGTCATGAACATGATCACCGACCCGGCCCGCATCCGCCGGACGGATCCCGGCCACCCCGAGATCTGCACCGTATACGCGTTCCACAGGATCTTCACGGACAGCGCCGAATGCGCGTCGATCGCCGAAGACTGCCGGGGCGGGAAGATCGGGTGTGTCCAGTGCAAGCGCAACCTTGCCGCCAGGCTCGGGGCTTTCCACACGCCCATCCATGAGAAGAGGACCGCGCTCCTGGCCGACCGCGGCAGGCTCAGGGACATCCTGCTCGCAGGGACGGAAAAGGCGCGCGGACAGGCCCGCGCGACGATGCGCGAGGTCAACGGGGCCGTGAGGATCGGCCTTTCGAATGAATAGCGCGGCCGGCGATCTTCAGGACCCGCAGATCCGGACCGAGGCTTTCGAAGGCCCTCTGGATCTTCTTTGCTATCTGATCGAGAAGAACCGCATCAACATCTATGACATCCCGATCGCCGAGATCACGGACCAGTACGTCGATCACATCGCGAGGATGGACATCCTTGACATGGAGATGGCGACCGGTTTTCTCGTCATGGCCTCGACTCTCCTGACCATCAAGTCCAGGATGCTGCTGCCCGGCAAGGCGGCGGCGGACGGAGCGGAGGGAGCCGACCCGCGGGAAGAGCTCGTCATCCGGCTTCTCGAGTACCGCCGGTGCAAGTCTCTGGCCGACGAGCTTCGTACCCGGTATGCGGTCTATGAGAGTTGCGCGTACAGGCTCCCCGAGTCGCCCGAAAATCTGGGGGTCGATCTCCTGCAGGCGGACGAGATTTTCAGTGCGGACTTTTTTTTCACAGCCTGCCGCGCCGTCGCAGACCGCAACAGGATCCGCTTCTACGACGTGTCCAACCGCCTGATGCATATCCTCAGACGCGACCGGATCTCTTTGAAAGAGAAAATGAAGATGATCTGGGACCGCGTCGTTTCCAGAGCCGTTCTTTTTTTCAATGAGATCTTTCCGGCCGACCGGACCTCCCGGTCCGAGCGGGTCGTGGGATTCCTGGCGCTTCTCGAGCTCCTCCGCTCCGACAGGATCCGGGCGGCTCAGGATACGCCCTTCGATGTGATCCGGATCGAAAAGAACGCGGAGACGGAAGGCACGGGAGATCTGGTCTTCGAAAAGCATTTCGGCAAGAAAAAAATCGAGGAGATCCGATATCAATGAATGAGACCGGCGAAAGCAGAATGAAAAAGCAGGAAGCGGATCTGACGGAAGAAGCCGACGGTTTTTCGCTTCCGGATGAGAAAATCCCCGCAGCCATCGAAGCGATCCTGTTCGCGTACGGCGAAGCGATCCCGGCCGAGAAGATCGCCGCGATCATCGGAAGGGACCGCGAAACGGCGTCGGCGCTTGTCCGCAGCCTGATGAGCGACTTCAGGGAAAACCGCAGACGAGGGGTATTCATCCGGCAGATCGGGGATTCCTACGTTCTTTCCACGAAGCCGGAAATGCGCGAAGTCCTGCGGCGCATGTTCCTGCCCAGAAACCGCCCTCCGATGACCCAGGCCGCCTACGAGACTCTGGCCGTCATTGCGTATAACCAGCCCGTGACCCGCTCGCAGGTCGAAGCGGTGCGCGGGGTTGACAGCGACAGCATCATCACGCGTCTCGCGGAGAAAGGCCTGATCCGGGAGTGCGGGACTCTGGACGCGCCGGGGCGTCCTTCGCTGTTCGAGACGACAGAGCTTTTCCTGAAGGAATTCGGGCTGTCATCTGTGCGCGATCTGCCGCCGATGGACATGATCATGTACCGGACGCTGCGGGACATCGAGACCTCCGTAGCGGAAGCCGCCGGCATCCGTACGGACAGCCAGATCACGATCGAGCAGCTTTCCCCCGGAGCGTTCCGCGACGCCCCGGCGGAGCCTTCCGCGTCCGGAGGCGAGCCGGCCGGCAGCTCTTGATTTCATGCCGGAAAGAGCGGTATACTTGGGATAATCCCGAAGCAGACATCCGCCGCGGACTGGGGCTGCCCCGCATCCCTCACGGTCCTGCCTTTTCAAACGAGGAGCATTATGGACAGCAAGAAAATCGATATCTTCAGCATCATCGAATCTTCCATGCCCAGAATGAGCAAAGGTCAGAAGGCGATCGCCCGGTATATCATGAGCAATTACGAGAAATCGGCCTATCTCACGGCCGCCCGCATCGGCCTCGAGACAGGCGTCAGCGAGTCGACCGTCGTGCGTTTTGCTTCGGAGCTCGGGTTTTCCGGTTTCCCGGCATTCCAGAACAAGCTCCGCGAAGACCTGAAGGTCAAGCTGACATCGGTCGAAAGGCTGAACACCTCGGCTTATCCCGAGAGCTCCGGAGGCCCCGCGAGAAGCGTCCTGAACTCCGATCTGGAGAAGCTCCGCCACACGATCGAACACTTTGACAACGCCGCCTTCAACAATGCCGCGGACATGATCACTTCCGCGAAACGGATCTATGTCCTCGGAGTCCGGAGCGCCGCACCCCTCGCGGCATTCCTCAGTTTTTACCTCAATCTCATTTTCGACGATGTCCGTCTGGTCTCCACATCGAGCGTCAGCGAAATGTTCGAGCAGATCATGAGCGCGAAGGAAGGGGACGTGGTCATCGGGATCAGCTTCCCCCGCTATTCGCGGCGGACGATCAAGGCCATGCAGTTTTCGCGGGACATCGGGGCGTCGGTCCTTGCCATTACCGACAAGCCCGACAGCCCCATCGCGATCAATTCCGACTGCGCGCTTCTGGCGCCGAGCGAGATGGCTTCGTTCGTCGATTCGCTCGTCGCGCCGCTGAGCCTGATCAATGCCCTGCTGGTAGAGCTCGGCCGGAGGAACAGGGGGCGTATGACGGAGACGTTCGAGAAGCTCGAGCGGATCTGGGACGATTACGGCGTTTATGACAAGGGCGCCGCGGAGGGGGATGTCGCGATTGAATTATAACGATACGCCCGACAGCAAGGTCGCCGCGTCGGCCGCCATACGGATCTCGCTGACCGAAAACCGCCAGGAGGAGAAGGAACTGTCGGAGCTTCTCGCCACCGGGGGGATCCGCACCGCCGCCGCCGATTTCGGCGGGGAGTTCATATCCTCCGTATCCAGGATCATCGAGCGGGCGGTCGTCGCGTCGAGGAGAGAGAACGTGATCTCGTCGGCCCACGCCGAGGAGGGCGCGATCGCCGGAGCGACACGCGAGGCGGTTTCCCAGATCATGCCCAAGGCGATCGGCCTGAATGTGGGCGGCAAGATCGGGATCGCGCGTTATAAGGACCACATCAGCGTCAGCATTTTTTTCGGCATCGGCCTGCTGAACCTGAACGAGGTGTCGATCGGGCTCGGGCACCGCGCGGTCTGACCGCGCGCCGCGGACAGGATGCCGCGCCGGTGCTTTTTTATCAAGATAAATCCGGAGGGAGCAGCACAGCACATGCCGATATCCATCGCGATCGACGGACCCGCGGGCGCGGGCAAAAGCACGATTGCCAGGCGCGTCGCGGCCAGGCTTGACATGATCTACCTTGACACCGGCGCCATGTACCGGGCCTGCGCGCTGAAAGCGATCCGCCTCGGGATCCCCTGCACCGACGCACGGCGTGTCGCCGCGATGCTCCGGGACACCGACGTAGCGGTCGATTTCGGCGGCGGAAGGCAGAATATCCTTCTGGACGGGGAGGATGTCACGGCGCTCATCCGGACCCCGGAAGTCTCCCGCGGATCGTCCGACATCAGCGCGCTGGAGCCGGTGCGGCTGCGGATGGTGGATATCCAGCGCGGCATCGCGGCCGGCCGGGATGTCATCCTGGACGGCAGGGACATCGGTACATTTGTCCTGCCCGACGCAACGGTGAAGATCTACCTGACGGCCTCGGCGGAGGAACGGGCGCGGAGGCGGTGCGCCGAAATGGCCGAAAAAGGCATGGCCGGCATCTCATTTGAGGAAGTGCTGAAAGATATCGAATACAGGGACTACAATGATTCGCACCGGTCCCTTGCACCCTTGAAGAAAGCAGAGGACGCAGTGGAGATCGACACGACGCACATGACGATCGAACAGTCGGCCGAACAGGTCATCGCTGCCATTGGAGCAAAATGTTCAGAGAAACGGTAAAATTCATTTTCACTTTGATCGATAAGGTGTTTTTCAGGATCGAATACATCCATCCGGAAAAATTTCCGCGCGAAGGGCCTGCGATCATCGTTTCCAACCACCAGCACACGTTCGACATCCCTGCGATCCATTGCGCGATGAAGCCCTGGGTCTATTGGGTGTCAAAAAAGGAACTTACGGATCAGCCCGTTCTGGGGCCCCTGATCCTCAAAATGGGCGTCATGCCGGTCGACAGGCACCATAGCGACATGTCCGTGGCGCGGAGCATGTTCGGGAACATCCGCCGGGGGCATGTGATCGGCATTTTCCCGCAGGGGACGAGAGCCAGGACGCCGGACATGATCGAAACGATCATCCCGAAGACCGGCGCGGTCCATTTTGCCCTGCGGACCGGCGTCCCCGTGATCCCCGTAGGCATCCGGGGCCCGTTCCGCCTCTTCGGCAGGGTCCGGGTCACCGTCGGCGACCCGATCGATCTGAAAGCCCTGGCAGAACGCTATCCACCCGAAGACCGCCTGTATGAGCTGACGATCCATGTGATGAAAACGATCTACGCGCTCGCGGACTACGATTATAAGATGACGGCGGACGTCTACAGGAGCGAGCGGCATGATCCTTGAAGTGGCGAAGACATCGGGCTTTTGCTTCGGCGTCGACCATGCCGTGCGCAAGGCGTATGAAATGGCGGACGGACCGTCTTCCGACGGCCGCAAAAAGTACATGCTCGGCAAGCTGATTCACAATTCCGAGGTCGTCGGCGACATCTTGTCGAAGGGGTTCACCCTGGCCGGCGACACGGAGGAGATCGCTCCCTCATCGGCCGTCCTGATCCGGGCGCACGGCATATCCCCGCAGGTCCGCGCCGAGCTGGAAATGAAAGACGCGGAGATCATTGACTGCACATGCCCTTTCGTGACCAAGATCCATGACATCGTAAGGGAGGCATATGCGGACGGCCGGCAGATCCTCCTCGCCGGGAGCCGGAACCACCCGGAGATCCAGGGGATCAGCGGCGAATGCGGCCATGCGGCGATCATCATCACGGACGAGAACGACCCCGTTCTGGAGCAGATCCCCGATGTTCCGTCGGTCATCGCATCACAAACGACATTCTCCACGGAGAAATACAAGAAGATTTGTGAAATCTTGAATAAAAAAATTGCAAACCTCGAAATATTTGATACAATATGTTATACGACGGAAAAAAGGCAGAAGGAGGCTGAGGAGCTGGCTGCGCGATCGGACGCCATGATCGTGATCGGCGACCGGGAGAGCTCTAACACCAGGCGACTTTACGAGCTTTGCCTTTCGAAATGTCGTGCCACATATATGGCAGAGAGGCTCGGTGACCTTGACGGCCTGTTTCCGGGAGGCATTCCGGAGGACTTCAGGATCGGCATCGTCGCGGGAGCATCCACGCCGAGAAAGAATATCGGGGAGGTTATCAAAAAGATGAGTGAAAAGGTGACTCAGGACAGTCAGAGGGAACAGGAGAACTTCAGTTTTCAGGAGTATGTCGACAACATACCGCAGCTGCACCGCGGTGCGACGGTACAAGGCAAAATCATTCGTTATGACAACGATTATGTTTTTGTCGATGTCAAAGACAAATCCGAAGGAAGGATACCGGTTCGCGAATTCACGTCCGACCCCGATTTTGATCTGGCGAAAGCGGCGGCAAACCACGAAGAAGTGGACGTTTATGTCCGCAGCATCAAGAATTCCGATCTCGGCAAGGAAATCATCCTGTCCAAAGCCCGGGGCGACAACGCGAAGGGCCGCGAGCTGGTGGAAGCGGCGTTCCAGGACAAGCAGCCCATTTCGGTCAAGGTTACGAATGTAGTCAAAGACGGTGTCATCGGAAACTATGAGGGGATCGACATTTACATCCACCGCACGCAACTTGAGCTTTCTCCCGTGGAGGACCTCGAGGTCTACAGGGGCAAGACGCTCGACATCATCGTTACGCAGTATGATCCGGACAAGAAACGCCTGCGCGTCTCTGGATCCAGGAGAGTCCTCCTGACCCTGGAGAGGAAGGAAAAGGCCAGCGCGATATGGAACGAGCTGGAGATCGGCAAGATTTTCCAGGGGACCGTCCGCAGTCTTACGGATTTCGGCGCGTTTGTCGA
>CAZDPQ010000075.1:0-11809 GCA_964507305.1 uncultured Oscillospiraceae bacterium | reverse complement strand
GGCCGAAATGATCCGGAACGAGCTTCCGGACCTTTCCGTCAAGGCTCCCGGATTCGGGGCCACCCTTGCCAGGGATCCGGCTCAGCTGCAGGCTCTGGATTTGTCAGCCGCATCCTCCGCGGTGCGTCCCGGCACCGGCAATGCCGTATCCGCAGCCAAGTCGGCCGGCGTCACGTTCGGCCTTGCCGTCTCCGCCCTGTCCGCGTCCGATCCGGACCAGGTGCCGGGGACCCTTTCCGTAATGTTCGGCAATCTGCCGGATCCCGACGCCATCCATACCATCGTCGCCATCGGGTACGATGAGCTGCGACCCGACAAGAGCGCGCTGGTCAAGTGGGCTGCCTACAGCGGGAACGGCCTCGCGGGATACCATGTCTACCGTGCCGAAGTTGACGGGACCGATGCCGCGCAGCTGCAGGCATTCAGCCGATCCGAAGTGCTGGCAAAATATACCTGGAAGCTGGTCAAGAAAATGGTCACGGTCAACCAGCTGGCCGACGTCACCCTTTCGCCGAAAGAAGGCCGCCTGTATCTTTACCTGGTCCTGCTCGTTCCCGAGCAAAGCTTCGGATCCGGCATGCTGGACCGCCTCGGCCTTTCCGGCGCATTTTCCTCGTTCCTTCCGGGCGGCTGGGTGAAGCTGACCTGGCAGAAGCCGGAAGACCCGCAGATCGGCTCCTACCGGATCTACCGCGCCGAAACGGAGTCCTTCGCGGAAGGGCAGGACCCGGACAAGCTCTCCTGGAATCTCGTCGGCGAGCGGACCGGCTATACCGATTATACGGAGAAAGTGGACCAGACCTATGCCCACTACTATTACTACCGCGTCACTTCCGTCGATGTCTGGGGCAATGAGTCCGCCGGCACGGCCTTCATCCCGTTCCGCGTCCCCGCCACTTCGCCTCCGCAGACGCCGTCGATGCTCCTCCCTCTCGCGGGGAAGGGAACGATCCGGGTCAACTGGGCCGGGGTCGCCCACGCAAGCAAATACATCGTCTACCGCAGCACCCTCCCGAAAATCAGCGAAGCGGATCTCTATGACCTGCAGGTCAACCAGTCCGCGATCTTCAATAAGATTTTCGGCGATACCTCATCCGGCGACACATTCCTTTCGAGCCGACTCAAGAGCATCGGCTCACGGTCGCTGACGCCGGCCGCCGACACACCCGTTCTGTCGGTCGACAAGTTCGACACCCTCCAGCTGACCGACCCCGCGCAGCTCACCGCATCGATCGGCCAAGTCAGCGCGGTATCCAAGCTGAACCTGTTCCGCAAAATCGCGGACAAATACGGCCCGCTCGCCCTGAGGCCCTACGGCCAGCTGTCTGAAGCCGCGGCAAACCTTGTTCTGTGGAGTAAAATCGCGGAAGTGACACCCGAAAGCGGACAGGATCCGCTCGGCGCGTTCAGTTATACCGATGGGGATGTCGTCTTCGGCAGCACCTACTATTACACCGTGCAGGCCGTCAACGACGACGATCTCGCCTCCAGCCGGCCGCTGCCGGTGTCATCCTCCCCGCGCAAAAAGGAAGCCTTCAGCCCGGTCGCCGGCCTCAAGGGCGAAGTCGTGAGCGGCGTACCATCGCTGAGCTGGAACCAGGCGAAGGATCCCAACCTGACCTGGACCGAAAGCCGCGAATATGTCGCCGGCTACATCGTCTACCGCAGCACCGCCGAGAACGGCACCTATTACCAGGCGAGCCCCCTGATCTCCGAACCGAAGTGGCGCGACCCCTCCGCGGATCCCGGCGCCTACAACTGGTACAAAGTCAAAGTCGTCGACACGGCGGGCTACCTGTCTGATTTTTCATCGGCCGTCCTGGTCCGCAGCGCGCCTCTTTTCCTGATCAAGATCCCGCTCCTGCAGGCCCTTCCGACGATCCCGGTCATCCCCCTGTATGACACCTACCAGACCCTGACCCTCGGCAGCTACAAGATCACGAATGTCAAGCTGCTCCGGAGCACGACCGGAGCGCGCGCGGGCACCGGGACCATGACCTTCAGCCACGGGGAAACCATCGAGGTGAAGCTGGATTCGGTCGCCCTCGGTTCCGTGCCCGGCACCGAGCCGCTCGTCGAAAGCCGGATCCTGCGCGGGAACATCACGCTCTCCAAAGCCGTTTACCTGCCGAAATCCGGCGTGACCTTCAGCCGGCTGAGCCTCAAGGCCACCGACCCCACATGCCGCGTCGACGGATACCTGCAAAGTCCGATGCCGTCGGGCGGTACGGTCGCGCAGAATCTGATGGGCGACCTGTACGCGCTGACGTTCACCAACAGCACCATTACTTCAGATGGCGCCATTTTCGTGAACAGAGTGCCGGGATTCCGTTACGGGCAGCTGATCATCGGACCCACCTCGAACGGCATCATCACCCTCAGCCAGAACGCGCGACTGACCGCGCTGGTCACGCTGTCCGCAGGCACCGCCGTCTATCACCTGGATCTCGAGACCCTCGACAACAGCGGCTTCGCATACTCGTTCGACCGGCTGTCCTTCGACCCGGCCGGCAAGCTCAGCGGCACGCTCACCCTGACCAAAGCCCAGACCCTCCGGCTGGTCATTCCGGCCGGCCTCGGGATCCAGGCCACCGCCTCGACCCTGACCTACGCGGACGGAGCGGTCAGCGCCTCCGCCAGTTCTCTGAAGGGCAAAGCCATCCTTCCGTTCCGCACGTTCAGCGACACCTATGTGCCTCCCGCCGCGCCGGAACGCAAATCGCCGATCAGCAGCGCCGGCAGCCCGGCCGGGTTCGACCGTTTCATGCCGGACGGCATCACGGACAATACCCAATCCGTCTCCGCGATCGCCGCCTCCCTGACGGCACCCGAAGCCGCGGACCTCGACGCCGCGATCCTGTACCTCGCCGAGCGGATCCAGGGCACTTCTCTACTGGTCCTGCCGTCCTCGGCCCAGCTCCTGGCCAAAATGTCGACCGTCTCCTTCGATCTCGCCCAATGGTCCGGACACGGCATGTCCGTCGCGGAAGCCGTCATGACCCCGGCCAACGTCGGCAACGCCGGCGCGGACACCGCCTCCGCGATCGGCGTGACGCCCGGCAAAGTCGCCCTCGACCTGGACCGCGCATCCGCCGTCACGGTCGCCGGCGCGCCGGAAGAGACTTCCCTGGACAAGACCTGGGTCGGCATCATCGTCAGGGAAGGCCGTCTCGCCCTGCCGTCTGCCTACATCAAGCAGGACAATGGCAGCCGGATCGCCTTCGGGCTGACCGCGGGCGAACTCCTGTACGATCTGAACGGCGTTTCCTACCAGAACCTGATCTACAACCACAATGGCACGCCGGCCGATTTCGGCGAAAAGCTCGGCAGCTTCCGGGATGTGACGATCTACGACTGCATGATCGACCTCTACGGCAACCGCGTCAACATCGAAATGAACGGCGAACTCGGCATCCCGCTGTTCGGGTATGAAAAAGGAAAGGTCAAGCTGTACACCAACAAGGACGGCGACCTGGTCTGCACCATGTCGGAAACGCCGGCGCTCGACCCGGCCGGGACCGGTCAGGTCAAGGTCACTATCCTCGGGGGCAGCCTGATGCCGGACGGCCTGCATGTGAACGGCCTCCTGACGGCCGATTTCCAGGGCGCCTTCCATCTGACCGACGTCGCGTTCACCGAGCTCATCATCCCGTCCGACATGGAGCGGCTCACCGCAGCCGGCGATCCCGACCGCCATTACGGCCAGGCGGTCTTCGACCAGCCTCAGTCCGTCATGTTCCATGATTTCCCGATGGAGCTGCGTTCCATCGACTTCGACACCGTCAAGACCACGGTGGCGCTCAGCGCGCTGAAGCCGGTCTACGCGGCGGGATTCAAGCGGACCCTCAGCCTTGCCGGCAAGACCCTCACCGGGCAGACCGTCGATTTTTACCAGAATTCCCTGACCCTCTACGGCGGTCTCCAGCTGTCCGACAATATCGCGCTGAATGTCGCCGACGATTTCGACCGCATCGTGATCGACCGGGCCACGACATCGCCCGCCGTCAATTACGGCGCGTCGGTCGCGCGCCTGGATTTCGAGTTTGAGGAATTCGTGAAAGTCGCGGGAGTCGTGAAGCCCGAGGAGCCCGTCGCGTCCGGGGAGTCCGGCGGTTCCGGGGGATCCGTGGTATCTGCAGACGAGGATAAGGGGTATGTCGAGTATACGGCCGTCGACGACACGATCGACATGGCATTCAACAACATCTGCGATCTCCTGGGATACAGCGTCCACAGCAAGACCCGCTTCGGGTACGATTACAAGCATGACCGCCCGTTCTTCGCCCTCGGCTCCTACTACGACGATCCGTCGGGGATCAGCTTCTACTACGGCAAGATGCTCAACATCAATGGCGTCATCGGCTACAACGTCGACCTGCCGAAGGAAGCGGATGGCCGTTTCGCGATCCCGAAAGGAAAGGACGCGCTGTTCGCATCGGTCGGCTCGATGCCGGTCAGCCCGACGGACGGAGGCAACTATTTCTTCGCTTCGACAGTGATCCTCCAATTCGGCATCAGCTATCAGGATCTCACGATTAAGGTCGCCGAGGTCCGGGACTGCTATATCGTCGTGGAGAAAGGACCCTGCCTCGAATCCGGAGGCGACCTGTATACGCCGCTCGACATCGAGGAACTGATCACGCATGGCGATTTCACCTACACCGGATACACACGGATCGGCTATTACCATCCGCAGCGGCTATTCCAGTTCGACAGCGTGATCGAGGAGATGAAGACCTACTCGCTGACCGTGAGCGGAGAAGTCGGCTGCGAGATGAACCCGGTCTTCTGGGAAATCCGGATCGGCTACCCCGACGCGCTCGAGGCCAAGGTCCCCGACCTGTTCAAGATGGGATTCGGCGTGATGTTCCGCTCTTCGGAGGTCCCGGACGACAGCTACATCAAGGCGAAGATGTATTTCGAATTCAACGCCGAGGCCAAAATCTCGATCGTCTATGTGCGTGCCTATCTGAACGCGGGGGCGGAGGGGTTCTATGACATCGACGCGAAGAAATTCATCCTCGATGCCTGGCTCAACGGCGGGGTGGAAGGCGGGATCAAGGTTGCCGGCAAGCGATACAACATCATCAGCCTGATGCTCAGCGCCAGCGGACAGCTGGTCGGGCAGAGCGGGAACCAGTGGAGCCTGAGCGCCTCGGCCTCGATCTACTATTCGCTCGACCTCTGGCTGACAGAATATGAAGGGTCGGTCTCCTGGCATATCAGCGAGAGCTTCTGACCGGTGAAAGGAAAAGACCTATGCAGCTTCGGACGCGTCACACCTTCATGCCTGCTTTGACTCTTGCGGCAGCCCTCATTTTAACGGCATGCGCCGCCCCGACACCCTCGCCGACGCTCACGCCGCCGCCGACATCCACACCCGCGCCGACCGTGACACCCCTGCCGACGCCCAGCCCGACCCCCTATCACCCCGGCGGCCCGGACATCATCAGCCTGTACGAAAACCGGCAGCTCATCAAGGACGAGTTTACAACAACCTGGGTCACAGGCAAGGACATCGGCGTATTTTATGCCTACCCCATGCGCGAACCCTCCGTCGCGAAGCTGCCCTACATGGACCTGTTCAAAAAATACTGGAACACGGACCTTTTCCCGAATGCAGACGATTACAAGATCGGCTACGGCCTGACCTTCACGCTCAAGTCTTCGGAAGTATTCAGCATGACGATCCGGCTCCCGAAGGACTGCCCGAAAGATCCGAAGGCCTATTTCTACCCGTTCATCGAGGTATATGTGTACGACAACCTGCACCGCATCCCGGGCCCGACCTTTTACCATCTGGAAGAATCGTCGACGTATCCGAACACCATCATGACGTCGATCAAGCTGACGGCGGGCACGAAAAGCTCTGAGGTCGTCTCCGCCAGGCTGACAGCCTTCGTGTTCAAGGACGACAGCGACTTCGACCCGGTTTCAGGCGATTATATCGGCAAGACCAGTTATACCATCGATGTACTGAAAAACAAGTAACCGGTTTCTTCAGAAATCGTACTTCGCGATGCCGCGGTGCGCGTTGAGGGACGGCATGACCGCCGCCGTGATGCCCTCGAGGCTGTCGCTCCGGGTATAAATCATGAAACGGGTCGAGATCACGATGGGGATCTCGCTTTCGTGGTAGCGGTTTTCTTTTTCGAGCCTGCGCCGCTCGCGCGCCGGGATCACAACGCCGGCCGGAAGCAGAAATCCCTCGGCCTCGCACTCGTACATGTGCCGGTCGCCGTCCAGCTTTGTCCGGAACGGAAGGACCGCGCGGAACGACTGGTCCGGGCAGGAAACCTCCAGGTCCGAGAACGTGAACAACCGCTCCTGTCCGGTCACATGTTTTTTGAGGTCCCGGTCGATCTCCTCCCCGAACAATCCGAAATACAGGATCCCTCCGTCTCCGCCGCGGTTGATCCAGTCGAGGCTGCACAGGAATCCCCCGTCCGCCGGCTCGACTTCGGCTCCCAGCAGCTCCATGGCCGGCCGCCCTTCGAGCATCTGCATCGGCTCCCGGAGCTTCCGGTCGTCCGTACAGAATGAGAGCTGACGGAACTGGTAATTCTCCTCGACATGCCGGATGAGCGTCTCATCGCCGAGGAAATCCGTGAAGCCGGTCTTTGCGACGCTGTAATCCAGACCGAGCAGGTCGCAGAGCGCCATGAGCTTCAGGCTCTGGTTTTCCGCCGGAGAGAGCCATACATCGTCGACGTGTTCCTGGGAGAGTCCCAGGTATCGCAGTTCGGTGTCCGCGCGGATCGGCTCGCGGTGGCAATCCTCATACTCGAGCAGCTCGCGGTTTTTGCCGGTGGGGTCGGATATGTGCACCGCCGGCTCATCGAGCATGCCGCAGACAAAGGCAGCCTGGAGAGCCGTACTGTCGATCATGGTGTAAAGGAACGCCGGCGTTCCGCAGTATCCGGTCTGCCGGAACCTGGCCTGCATCTCGAGGCCGTGCGTCGTGACATATTCGACCGAATCCTCCAGGATCGTCACCCAGCGGCTGCCCTTGCGGTGAAGGATGATCTCATTGAAGCAGGCCGATTCGTCTTCTCGCGCGATGCGATACCCCCCGGCGCGGAACCATTTGATCTCCCGGTTGATGTAGTAGGAAAGACGGTAATTCTTATCATTGAACAGATTGCAGTTTCCGCTGATCTTCACGTCAGACCCCCCTGAATCCCTTGCCGATGATCTCGCTGGAGTTCGTGATGATCATGAATGTCTCGGGAAAATTTTTCCTCAGATACCGTCTCAGGACGGAAGCCTGCAGGCGGTTGAGCACCGTGATGACCAGATACTTCCTTTCATGCGTGTACCACCCCCTGGCCTCCACGACCGTGGCGCTGCGCCGGATCTCGTGCGTGATGTAGTCGCAGATCTCTTCCTGGTGGTCCGTGATGATGGAAAAGCACTTGCACAGGTTGATGTTTTCGATGACCATGTCGACGGCCAGGGATTTGAAGATCAGCCCCAGCACGGCGTACAGCCCGGTCTGCACACCGAAGAGGAATGCGCCGAATGTGATCGCGATGTCGCTGATCAGAAGGGCGGCTCCGATGTCAAGACGCGTGTATTTCCGGAGAATCATGGCGACGATGTCGGTCCCGCCGCTGCTCCCGTTGTTGTTGAAAAGGATCGCGGCGCCGACCGACGGCAGGATCACCGCATACGTGAGCTCGAGGAACGGCTGGTTCGTCAGAGGCTTTGTGACGGGGATGAATTTTTCCATCAGGAGCAGCGCGCCTGAAAGCACGGATGTTCCCAGGACGGTCTTCATCCCGCATTCCCTGCCGCAGACGAGGAATCCCAGGGCCAGCAGGAGCATGTTGATCACGAACATGATATTCGCGGCTGAAGAAATGTGGAAATAGTCGCTCAGGATGATGGAGATCCCGCTGACGCCTCCGATCGAGAAGTGGTTGGGAAATTTGAAAAAATAGACGCCGACCGCGATGAGCAAAGCGCCGGCTATGCAAAGCACGTATTCCCTGATTTTCTTTCGATCCGCTTTCATCATGTCCCATCCATTCCGCTTGCCGCCGGCGTGTCCGCTGTCAGCCGCGGGTCTCCACCCGCAGCGTCGCGACCTCATGGGGCTTCAGACTGACAATGACCGTATTCTCCCGGACCTCGGCCGCAGCATCTTCCGACGGCTCCTCTGTGATCCCGACGACAGCTGCTCCGGCGATCTCCCGGTCGAAAAGGATTTTCCCGATCGTCCCGCGCCCGCCGGTCTCGAAGATCCGCAGGATCAGGACGCCCGCCTGCGGCCTCTCGGGCGCTTTCACAGCCGAGACCATGATGTCGCCCTCCGTCCGGATGAAACCCTCCCGGAGCGCGAGGGTGCCGGGATGCGGCGAGCCCGCGATATAGCGGAGCGGCAGCGTGAAAAGGGCCGCGTGCCTGAACAGCTGAGCCGGATCGCCGTCGCACGCTCCGATGCCGATCCGGTAATGGTGAAGGCCGTATTCGGGATGCGGATCGGGCTCCTGGGAGGCACGCAGCAGCGTCACCGAAAGGGAATCCTTTTCGCCCCGGTAGGCATAGCAGCTGTCCGTCATCAGCACAACGCCCGCGCCGCCCTCCGGATGGACCGCGAAGGCAAATCCCCGCGCCGGCACGTCGTGGTTCATATCTTCCCGCGCGGCGACGCCGAACGGGACTTCATACTTGTAGCCTTGCGCCGCGTAATTCACCGGGACCACGAACTTCAGCGCCGGGATGCCCGATTCGGCCGAAAAGGATTCGTGCCAGTCACAGTCGGCCGAATACCGGAGCACCGGCGAATCCTTGTCGAGGGAAACGACCACGCGGAGAGTCGATTTTCCGAAAGGGATCGAATAGCCGATGGACCGGCGCAGCGGATCGTCATCCCGATGTGCGGTGACAAAGACGTTCCGCGTCTCGTTGAGGATCTCCGATCCCAGTTCGTACCCTTCTACCCATGCATTCCCGCTCATGACCGTAACGCTGCGGTGGCTCTGCCGGACCAGCCTGAAATAACCTGATCTGCCGCGGATCAGCTCCCGGCCGGCTTTCTTGTCGAACAGAGACAGCAGGATCATGTTGTTGTCATCGAATTCGGCCCGGATGCATCCGTTCTCCAGAACATTTTTCGGATAGGTCTCGACCCTCGGCTGATACGGCAGCGCAACGGCATATTCCGCCCTCTCCTTCCGGCTCAGGACATAGGTGCCATAGCCGAAGGAAGGGATCTTCACATCGATCAGGAACTTGTCATAGCGGTGGCTCCAGAACTCGTTGTGCTCCAGGTGCCGGCACGGGACGGACGCGCCGCCGTGATCCGCCGCGGTGAGCAGATCCGCTTTGCCGGGGTAGTCCCAGACGGTGACCTCGAGCGGCTCCTCCCGGTCGAACCCCGTCGGGTTGAACACATGCAGGATCCGGGTCGGCCCGTTCCCCCGCTCGGCCGCCTGGATCTTCGCGTCCCCGCACGGTCCGCTGACCCAGCCGCCGCATCCCCGGAAGCCGACGCCTCCGCCCTCCGAAGAAGACATCCGGTCCTGCGGAGCGTCGATCCCGGAAGTGTCGATCCCGGCCGCCAGGGCCGTCATCGCCTCCGTCACGCCTGAAACGGTATAGCCGAGCGCCTCCTGGATCCGTCCCAGGGCATGTTCCCGCGTGTCGCGCACCCCCGAGCCGGTGATGATGTCGTGGAATTGGTTGAACAGCACCTTCTCCCATGCCTTCGCGTACATGGCGGTATGATCCGCGCCGCCGGCATAGCGCATGGCCAGCGACGACAGCGCTTCCGCCGCGTACAGGTCGTCCTCTGCCGTGCGGTTTGCCCTCTTGATCCGGGATTGTGACGAATAGCAGCCGGTGAACACATAGTTGAGCTCTCCGCCGACGACCGGAAAGGTGCCGCGCACCCGCTCCAGGCCGCGGAAAAAGCGGTGGTACGAGGAAAACCGGATCTCCGGGGCCACAGGCCATCCGGCCATGTCGATCAGGGTCTCGATGTCCCTGCGCGTAGGTCCGCCGCCATGGTCGCCCACCCCATAGACCTTGAGCATCATGTCAATGCCGTGCTTCCGGCAGAATTCGGGCACATACTCCATGAAATCCGGGGTGATCTCCGCGTTGTACCAGGCCGGTTCCCTGTACGCGAGAACGCTCTCGCCGGAAGGTGCTTTCCATTGGTATATGTACGGGCCTTCGCTGCCGCGGCAGTGGTAGTAATAACGCACGCCGCCCTTGTACAGGATCTCAGGGACCGACATGCTGTGTCCGAAGGTGTCCGGCTCGAAGTCCAGCTGCAGGGCATCGCTGCCGAGTCCGAACCGATCCGAGAAATACTGTTTGGTGTAAAGCAGCTGCCTGGCAAGGCTCTCGCCGGAGGGCATGTTCTTGTCTGCTTCGACCCAGGTCGAGGCGCTCACCTCCCAGCGGCCTTCTGCGACCCGCCGGCGGATCTCCGCGAACATCGCAGGGTCATATTCTTCGACGATCCGGTAGGTCGACGCCTGGGACTGTGAAAAAGTCAGCTGCGGATACTCCTCCATCAAGCGGAGCACGGTCCGGAACGTATCCAGCGTGATCGCGACCGTCTCCTGATAGCTCCACATCCAATTCATGTCGATATGGGCGTGAGAAACGCAGTGCACCGTGTACTGCTTCGCCTTTTCGCTCATCGGAAGGAGCCTTCTCTCGCATTCCGCCGCGTCTTCTTTCGTAATGCAGCCGGACCGCGCGATCCCTTCCGTCAGGAAATCCACGGCGTCCCGGACGGTGTCGCCGAAGATCCCTCCTTCCGTCTCCGAAATCTTCAGCGCGTACACCAGCTGCGAAGCGGCACGCGCCGCGTGGTACCCTTTCGCGTGTTCCTTGATCGATGCGATCTTGTCATAAATGCTCATGGGAGATCTCCTTTTTCTGGCGGCATCATTGCCTTCGGCCATCCCTATGATACCGCAAGCCTTCGGCACTCGGCAATAGCAAGATCGGGATATTCGCCGCATGTTCCCGCGCAGCGGAAAAGAAATGAGATGGAAGCTGCAAATTTCCATTGACAACCCGCGCTGCAGGTGATAGGATGACACTTAAAATTCCATACGGTACTGCGATGATCGGGAGAAGTACTGCAGGAGTTCTGTCACAGAGAGCGGGCGGCCGGTGAAAGTCCCGCACATGAGCCTGTATGAATAACACCCGGGAGCATCCATCCGAAAGCCGGACGGCACTTGCCGGCGAGTAGGTGCGACGGGTTGCGGCGCGTTAAGCCGCAGGGGCTTGTAAGAGCCTTCGAGAGACTGCATCGCATGCAGTAAGTTTAGGTGGCACCGCGGATCCGCAGCGATTCGTCCTGAACATATCAGGAAATCATGCTGTACATTCGGATCCGGAGGTGTTTTTTTATGTGTTCGATTTTAGGGTTCACCGGCAGCAGCGTCCCGTTCGAGAAGATCCGGGAAGGCTTCGAAAGAACCGTGTACCGCGGTCCGGACATATCACGGATCGAGCAGGCGGGGCCGGCCTGCCTCGGCTTCCACCGGCTGTCCATCATGGGGCTGCAGCCCGAAGGCATGCAGCCCTTCCGGCTCGGGGACGACCGGCTGGTCTGCAACGGGGAGATCTACGGCTTCCGGCCGGTCCGGGAGCAGCTTCGCGGACATTATGATTTCAGGAGCGATTCCGACTGCGAGATCCTCCTCCCTCTTTACCGGGAATACGGCCTCGATATGTTCGGCATGCTGGACGCGGAATTCGCCCTGATCCTCTATGACAGCAGCCGCGGCAGCCTGGTGGCCGCACGCGACCCGGTCGGGATCCGCCCGCTTTTCTA
>CAZDPQ010000074.1:0-11828 GCA_964507305.1 uncultured Oscillospiraceae bacterium | reverse complement strand
CGTAGTTGACGATTGCCCGGATGACGTCCGTATCCATGCGCATGCCGCCGAAAAAGACGGACTTGAAGGATCCGTTGTCCCGTGCCGCGAAGCCGACCTTTCCGTCGGAATATTGCCCGATGGCGCTGTCGTAGCCCGAATCGACGGCCCACCGCGGGTCCGCCATGACGGAAGCGCCCATCGTCGCCTTGGCCGACAGCCCGAAGTCCGCGGCGTCCGCCGCCGGCTTGAGCTGGACATTCGTCCTGCCGTCAAGCCTGCTGATCTTCATGCCGGTCAGCGAAAGGACATCCTGCGGGGACGTGCTTCCGAATCCGTACGAAAACACAAGAGTCTTCCCCTGCACTGCGGACTTGATTTTCGCGGTCTGCTCCGCCGACAGGCGGAAAGGCGTCAGGAGGAAAATCACCTTGGCGTCCTTGATCTTATTGTCCAGCAGATCTTTCAGGGTAAACATGCCCCAGCTGATCCCGGCCCGGTAAAAATCGTAGCGCTGGTAGCTCAGGAAATGCCAGGCGGAGTCGGTCGGCTGGGCGACAAGCGACATCGCGTCCTCATCCACGACAAAGGCCGCATCAAGGGACGGCGCGCTTTTCCGCGCGTTCATATAAGCCTGGTAAAGACCCGCGAGCTTGCCGTTCGCGTTCCAGATCGCCGGATCATCGAGCCAGCCCACCGCCCACAGGTCCATGAACCAGATGCCTGCCCCGCGGATCATGTTGGAGCCAACATCCCTTTTTGCCACCTCGATGATCTCCTCGACGGACTGCATCGGGACCAGGTAGGTGTCGTGCTCCGTCTGCGCGTCATAGCGGTTGATGAAGGTCCGCTGGTCGCTTTCGACGAACCAGAGCTTCCCCGCCCGCTGCACGGAATCCGCGGCGGTCATGTACGCCCCGGTCGATCCGGAAGGCTGGCGCGGAAAAAGCTCCCCGTAATTGCGGTCCAGATAGCACTCGGGGCTTGCGAACCCGTCCAGGTTTTTCGATGCCAGGAGGCTTTCAAGGTTGTAGTGCCCGGACTGCGGGTCGGCCAGTTCGAACAGGTACCCGTAGAAAGCGATCACGATGCTTTCGCTGTTGCTTGTGTCCTTGATCGTCTTGGCAAGTCCGTTGATCCTCGAGGACACGAGATCCCCGATGTAGTCCAGATAGTCGATGTACCGGCGGTCCGTCGTTCTGAGCATCAGTGTCCGGTTTTCCGGTACCCCGGAGAGGTTGCCGGGCAGGTCGGACGGCACCACGGCCGCGGCCAGACTTGCCTGCGGGTCTCCCCAGGCGGTCCTCAGCGCGGTGTCCGTCTTGTACTTTGCCGTCAGCCACTGCCGGAATTTCAAGGTGTTGGCCAGGGAGATGTCGACTCCGTTTTCACGGAACATGTACTGGAACCATTCGCCGCAGTCGAGGTGATAGCCGATCACGTGCTTCGAATACACCGGATCGTTCCGGATATATTCCACCAGTCCTGCCAGCATGTCCTTTGCCTGCTCAAACCACAGGTCCGACTCGATCGAGACCATCGGGTTGTAATCCGCTCTTTTCTGGACGTACTTCACGATCTGGTCCGCGGGGTAGGAAGACGTATTCCAGTATTTTCCGACATTGACCCGCAGGAGGATGTATCCGTCCGGATCCCCTTCGATCGCGAGGTCAAGGTCGTTCTGCACATCGAAATACCGCACCTCCGGACTGCTTTCATCCCCGATCGCGGGACTGGAAATGATGGAATGCAGGTGGATGTTGCCGGCGGCCGCTTCCTTGAATTCCGACAGGAGCGTGTCATAGCGGGCATTCATGTCTGTATTCCCGAAAAACATCACCGGAGGCACCTGCTTCCCGTTGATGATCAGGCGGGGCACGCCGCTGACGGTCCGGACCGAGGACACAGCCTTGCCCGAGGGCTTCGGCCATACGAGGGTGCTGTCTCCGCCTGCCTCGGAAGATGAGGCGGATGCCGATGAGGATCGTTCCGATCCGGAGGAGGCGCTCCCGGACAGTCCGGAAGACAGGGTGCCGCTTTCGGAAGATCCCGGCGCGGACCCCGTCTCCGAGCCAGCCTGCGACGGCGCTTCGGATCCCGTGCTTTCCGTGCTGCCGCTTCCGCCGGACGATGATGTGATGTCCGGGGAATGGGTCCCCCGGGACAGGATGATACCCGATACGGACATAAGAAGGACCCCCAATCCGACGGCAATGGCAACGATCATGGTTTGTTTCTGGAACCTGATATTCATGGACTGCTCCTTTGGGACTTATTTCGCTTTTTTCTGCATGACGAGGAAATAGCCGATCCCGCCCGCGATGATCACGGCTCCGAGGACCGCGAGGACGATCGGAAGGACCGGCGTCCCACCGTCGTCAGCGGATGATCCCGCAGCCTGCGATGAAGCAGCCGACTCGGCGGCGCTTGCCGTCCCGGAGGATTCCGAAGGTTCGGAAGAGGCCGTCTCGCTGCTTTCGGACGATACGGTTTCAGAAGCGGTTTCCGACAGGGTTTCCGAAGAAGCTGCCGAGACCTGGCTTGCAGGCGTGCTGCCGGCCTGCGAGGATGTGCCTGCGGTGCTGGAGGCCGGGGCGGATGAAGCGGCGGAAGACACGTTCGACGACGACGGAGGATTGGTGGGCGTGACGCCGGACGTCAGCTGCCACTGTGCCGTCAGGTTTTCGAACATCGGCTTGACCCAGGAGCCGTTCACGGCTTCATTGTATCCCGGGTTGGTCGGATCGGAGAGATATTCCAGTTCCGTGATGTCGAGCGAATACTTGACCGGGCTGATGGAAGCGTAGACCTTGTTCGCCGTGCTGTAGCCGTTGTCCGGGACCTTGAAGCCGCTGACCAGCTCCACGGTCACCGTCGAGTGGACTTCCTTCTGGAAAATGTCCTGCACCGCCTGGCTTCCCCACGCCATCCAGACGCTGACCCGCACTTTATCGCTTCCGTTGTTTTCAAACGCGACCATCGCGGTATACGGATTTCCGGCGGACACATTGATCTGCTTGACCGTCATGCCGCCGATCTTGATCTTGGATCCGGCCGCATCCTTGAGGACCGAATCCCCGAGGACCTGCTGGTTCATCATGGTCTGCATGCCGCTTGCGCACGCGACATCCGTATCCATCTGGAACCAGATGAACATGTTGCTCGCGTAGAAATCGGTGAAGCCTTTGCAGGCGATCGCCCGGTCTTCGGTCCCGTAGATCCTCGTCACGGTCCCCGCCGTTTCCGCAAAGACCGCCGCGGACATTCCCGCGGTCAGCAGCATTGCCAGAAACACTGCCAATAATCTTTTCCCGTTTACCCTTTTCATTTTTCTACCTCCCCTGGTTTTTGATGTTCTTTATCGATGATGATCCGTATCCGCCGCGCAGGCGAAATCCGTCCGCCATTTCTGCTGGTGGTAATGCTTTTCATCCGTACCCCGTATGCCGATCGAAAATTTCAGCGAGCCGGTCCTGCGGGTGAGCTTGAGGGCCACCCGGTTCGCTCCTTTGCGGAATTCCACGATCGAGCCGTGGCATTGCGGCTGCCATGTCCGGGTCTCGTCGAAGGATTCGATCAGAGTCCCGTTGATCCACAGCATGAAAGCATCGTTGTTCCCGATCACGACCCAGGTCCGGATGTCCCGGTCAAAGACGAGGTCCGTGTAAAGATAGAACGTCGCTTCGCCCGCGATCCCGAAATGGTCGTCGACCGGGATCAGGTCCTCATAGGCGGTGATGGATCTTTCCATGGCAAAGGCCGACGGATCCCGCACATATAAGGCTTCGTCGATGTATTCCCTGTCCGGGACGGCCATGTTGGAAAACATGGTCTCTACGGACGGAAGGACCGATTCCGTCTGGTGGCAGGGCGGCACATTCTCTTTTTCCTTGAACTCCATCGGTTCGATGAACGGACCCGTCACTTTCCAGAGGATCCCACCGGATATGCCGAATCCATACGATGTTTCGTTTCCGGTGCCATCCTCCCGCAAGACGAAATCCAGTAGGTTTTTCTGATGGAGCACCGGCAGGTTCGGCGAGGTCGAGAATTCCGTGCGGACCAGCGCCTCTTCCCCGGGAGCCGCTTCGATGCGGCCTTCCGCGGGGTTTGCGGACCATCCGGCGGGAATGCCTCGGAACGAGTACCGTCCGCGCAATGGCTTGTCCGACGGGTTCCGTACAAGGATCTCGACAGGACAGGTGTCCCCGAATCCGATGGCCGGGACTTTCCGGTAGCGGACCGAGATTTCCGGGCCGGAGGGCGTCTGTTCCCAGCGGGCAGGCCGGATCTCCCCGGGGATCCCCATGATGGGCACGGCGCCGGTGAGCAGGCCGGTGCCGAGGCCGACCCGGCAGGTGTCCGCGGCCAGGGTGGCGATGGTGTCATCGCTCCGGCGGACATCGATCCCGATCACGTACTTGTCTTTCAGGAGTTCCTTGATGTCGCCGGGCAGAGCCGCATAGCCCGCGATGATCCCAACGACTGCGCCCGCCGTGGCGCAGGTGCAGTCCGCATCGTAGCCGCACCGCAGCGCGAGGCTGATCGTCTTTTCGATGTCTTTTTCTCCGAACAGGAGGGCGAGGACCGTATAGCCGAGGTTCTGGACCGAATTGGTGAAATCGGGGTGGGAATAGTCCACCTGGATAGAGCGCACGATCTCCCGGAATCCGTCCCCCCGTTCATAGGACTCCAAGACCATGGCAATGCACCGTCGCAGCCGGCAGTCCTCCGTGACGAACGCGAGCGCGCCGCGGATCAGCGCCGGGATGTCCTCTTCGAAAAAGGCCATGCTCTCGAGGGCGCTCAGGAAGATCTCCGCCCAGACGGAATTCCCGGCGTGGTCCAGCCGCCCGTCCTTCTCCGCCATTTCCGCGGCTTTCGCCGGATCCCCGGGATGGATCATCGCCCAGATCTCCGAGCGGATCGGGCATCCCATCCCCTCGTGGAAATACCGGTTGTTATGCGATCCCGAAAGCGGCGGGTGGATGCCGGATTCGAAATTTTTCAGAAAATACCCGTACTCGCCGAACGGATACCAGCATTGCCTCAGCCACGCGCCGGCCAGATCGTCGGACGTCAGATGCGGTCCTTTTTTCTCCAGCACTTCCAGCCACAGGATCTGGAGGTCCAGGTCATCGTTGGGCATGTCCGGATCCAGCAGCTCTCGCATCGAGCGGTCCACGCTGCCCTTGATCCCTTCCACGGGAGCGCCCGCGGCGCCGCCGAGGCATTTGCCGAACCACCCTCCGTACACTTTGTCGTAATACTCTTGATAACGGATACTCTTCATTTTTTCGGTCTCCATGCTGTGCTCCCTGTTGTTTCTTTATCCGACAAGCCCTGTCCGGGCAATGCTTTCGGTAAAATATTTCTGCATCACGATGTAGATGACGAGGACCGGCAGGATCGTCATGACGACCCCGGCCTGCATGTAGGCGGAGATCGTAAACGGGTCGGCCTGGATGCCGGGGATCATGACGCTCAGGTTGCTCCGGAGCGTCTCGAGGGCAACGGATATCGTCTGCATGCTTTCGAGGTACATCCCCGAGTAAAAGGTGTCATTCCAGTACCACACCATGGAAAACAAGAAGACGATAATGACCGAAGCGGCCGCGTTGGGCAGCATGATCTTGAGGAATGTCTTCAGCGGGCCGCATCCGTCGATATAGGCCGCGTCTTCCAGGTCCTTCGGCATGTTGCTGAAAAACTGACGGTAGATGAAGATGAACAGCCCCGCGCGGATCCCGTTCGCGGTGACCGCCGGTAGATAGAATGCCAGCGGGCTGTCCAGGATGCCGGCCATCCGGTACTGGATGAAATTCGCGATGGTCACGGTCTGGGGCGGAAGGACGATCATGAACACCACGAGGGCGAACAGAAAATTCTTTTCCCGGAAACGGAACCGCGCGAAACCGTAGCCGATCAGGCAGGTGGAAGCGGTCTGGAGCACCGCGCTGACCACGTCGACCGCGACCGTGTTGAGAAGCAGCTTCGGAAACTTGATGAAGGTCCATACGTTGACTACATTGCTGAGCGTCCATGTCTTGGGGATCCATACGACCACCGGGTCGTTGAGTTCGGCCGGCGGCCGGAACGCGACCGTGATGGTGTAGATCAGCGGATACAGCAGGATGAAGCTGATCTCGATCAGGATCAGGGCGCGGAGGATGACCCAGGCTTTATTCAGGAAAACTCGCCTGTTGAATGTGTTGTTTTCATTGAAAATGCTTTTCGCAAAAGACATCGGGGTCACCTTTCCGTATATGTGATGCGGTTTCTCAGGGCCGCGAAGATGATGCCGAGGATGATCAACACCATCAGGCTGTACACGATGGACATGGCGCTCGCGTAGGAATAGTTGAAGTTGTCGAAGGCCGGCTTGATGCAGTTGAGCATGATGTTGTTGCCGTAGTACGTGAAGGAATCCACGACCGTGTAGACCGCTCCTGTCAGCAGGATCGGCGTGAGCATCGGAAATGTGATCTTCCAGAATTTTTCCCAGGAAGTCGCTCCCTCCACGCTTGCCGCCTCATAGAAGCTGGCGGGGATCGACTGCAGCCCTCCGATGAACAGGAGGATCTGGACGCCGCATTTCCAGGTGAGGTCGAAAATGCTGTTCATGGCCTTGGTGATCCATTCCGTCAGCGTCGCGTTCAGCCCGAGGCTGTACAGGATGTCCGTCAGCGCCGTCATTTTGAGGAAGCTCTGGCCCTGCACGCCGTTCATGGCGTACATGGCGTTGACGTCCGTCTTCAGAATGTAGATGACGATCCCGGAGGTCACGATCACCGGCAGGAACAGGATCGACCTGGCAAGGGTCCTGCCCCTGAACGGCTGGTTCAGGAGCATGGCGATGAAGATGCTGAAAGACATGATCAGCGGGAGCTCGATGGCCATGTTCTGCAGGGCTGCCGTAAGTTCACGCAGAAACGTCGCGTCTTCCGTAAAGAGCTTGACATAGTTGCGGAATCCGGTGTTGACCAGCTCCAGGCCGCCTGCCGAAGCGATCAGGTTGCCGAGGCTGTATTGGAATGTGCGGAAGAACGGAATGGCGAAAAACGGGATGAACCCGATCAGCCATAACAGGACGAAAGCCCTCCCGTAGGCTGCCTTTTTCGTTTCAAGACCCGCTTTCCTTCTTTTTCCCTGGAAGGCTTTCAAGGGTTGCCTCCTTCCGCCTGCGATACCTCAAAGGTCCCGGCGCCGTAGTCGACCGTGATCTCCGCGCCATTGCCGTACACGGTACGCCGTCTCCCGTCCGCCAGGATCTCGTGGTCTGTGATGAACGCTCCCGAGATCCGCCGGTAGGCATCTCTGTACTTTTCGTACTGCTGTACGGCCTTGTCCAGCCAGAGGGTGTACTGGCCGTTGTACAGGCCGTCGAGCGCGGTGTTCTTGACCGCGGACGATTCGGCGTAAAACAGGGAATACATCGGATAGATGCCGTATTCCAGACACTGGAGGCAGAAGAGGTCCGGATCCCGGCTGAAATTCACCGGAGCCGAAGCCGTTCCAGCCATGCCTGTTGTCAGGATCTGGTAATAGGGAACGGTCATTGTTTCGATGTCGTATTCGCTGGAGGTCGTCGGGATCTCCGTAATATAATCCGCGTGGCCGATCGCATAGGCGTTCCCGCCGGTGACCATCAGTTCCCCGGCCGTTTCCCGTGCCGCATCCATCCCGGCTGTCCACAGCCGCGCGGCCGTTTCCCGATCCACGGGGGTGCGGGATGCGATCGGGTTGAGGATGGACTCGTACCGGTCGGAGTATACGCTCCCGCCGTATCCGTCCAGCGCGATCCCGCCCAGGCCCTGCGCGGCGAGTCCGCGGTAGGATCCGAGATACCGGAGAAGCATCCCGTGGGAGAAAGAAGGAGTGATCAGGTCCCACGGCGCTTTTCTTAAGTTTTTCGTCCCGGTGCTTGCCAGAAAATCATACTGCAGGGAAAGCGCACCGGTGATGTCCCGGTTGCCCTGGAGCATTCCGATAAAACCGTTTCCGTTCCGGTAGCCGTTGACGAATTCCGCGGACGGGAACAGGCGGACCTGCGGATGATCGTCCAGCCAGGACAGCAGGTGCATGAAACCGGATTTTCCGCCGAGTCCCGGATCAAACGTCACTTTGCCGGGCGTTTTGTAATAGATCCCGCCATCCATCCAGCCGTCCATTTTGACGACGATCGACTCCACGCCGGCCGAAAGGAAATCCTCCAGCATCGTCTCCAGCTGGCGGTAGGTCGTCAGGGCTTCCACGGTCTCCACGGGGAGCCCGAGGACCGGCCGGACCTTCCGGACGCTCATGTTCACATCGATCACCAGCGGGACATCCGTCCTGGCTTCGGGGATCCTGATATCTTCCTTCTGGAGCAGATACTGCCGGTGGACCTGAGCCATTCCCGCGTAATCCGCGTCGTCTCCCTCAAGAAAATAGTACCGGACGGTAAAAGGCACCGCAGAGTTCGGCGTTTTGCTCACAAAGGGGATGTTCCGCTCGTTCCAGCCCATCTCGTTGAGGGTGATGGTGTCGAATTCGCGGTACCGGTAGGTAAAATAGGCCGTGCTCCACTGGGAAGACATGCCGCTGTTCATGGCGGTGACCGAGCAGAGCGCTTCTCCGCTGTCAACAATGGCCAGCATCGCGGCGTTATCCCTTTTGATCCCGAAGACAGGAAGCCGGACGGGCTCGCTGACCTCGCCGACTACCTTGGTCTTCAGGGCCGGATCCCGGCCGTAGACCTCCTTGTCCCACTCGACCGCCCCTTTGGAGGCTTTTCCGAACGCGATCAGGGCTCCGCTGCCATCCGGGATGAAAAGATATCCGTCCTCCCCTTCGGGCACCGCGCCCATATAGGGCAGAAGGCTGATGTCCAGCAGATGGAATTCATCGTTTTCGCGGATCGCGGCGGTCGGGATGCTGACCGCGAGGCATCCCGAGGACACTTCGTATTCCACGGGGATCGTGATCATGAGTCCCTCGGCTTCCTTACCGGTAACAAAGTCATACACCGCTTTGTATTTGGCGCCCGTTTTTTCGATCGGCAGCGATTTTTCTCCATTGTCCAGGGCGTTGGCATAGCTGGTGGCCGTATAGATCCTGTTGTCATTGTCCACATACCGGATCTTCAGCTGCGAAAGCATGGTGATCCTGTTGATACCCTTGGCGATGCTGTCCTGCTGCGCGGCCTCGCTGCCGACGTTGGAGCGCCATGCCGCGCCGCCGCGGGTGGTCACCGTGAAGGATCCGTCGGCAGCTCCCGCGTCGAATCCGGCGATCGTTTCATGCCCTTCATAGGAGGACGCCATCGGCGCGGGGATTGTCGCCGGATAGCGCGGGATCGAGAGGAAATACGCGGAAAAAACAGCTGCTGCCAGCAGAAGGGCCAGAGGCAGGACGAGCCGAACGGTTTTCCGCATCAGGCCTTTCCTGTTCATGAGGTTCGTATGGATGCTTTTCAATTGCTTAAGAATGTTCATGCTTCATCCGCCGTTTTATATCCTGTACATGATTTCTGTGAAAATGTTGCCGAAGAATACCATCATCTGCCGGAAGAGGCTGTACACGAGCGCCCCCAGGAAAAGGACGAACAGGATCCCGGCCCCGCTCATCGCGATCGAGAAAGCCGACTTGAGCGCGGTGTACCGGTGGATGGACATCACACCCACGAACAGCAGCATCCCCGTCCAGAGCATGGACAGCGAGGTGATGAACGAAAGCAGGGCGCCTTCCCGGAGCGTCAGGACATTGCTCAGCACGATGACGGCCGTATCCGAAAGGATCAGCGGGATCAGGGCGTAGCCGGACATGATGATGATGTCCCTCACGCGTCCTTCGCCGTCCATCAGGGTGCTGACCGCCCAGTTGGACATCACCCAGATCAGGTAAAGGCTGATGACGATGAGGATCTCGCGCCGGATGTTGATGTATTCGAGGCGGATGCCGCTGAACAGGAATCCCGTCAGCCCGATTTTCAGGACACGGGTCATGGCCAGCAGGGCGACGATGATCGCCGCGTGGCGCACATTGCCTCTGTTTTCCGTCCGCACGTCGTCGAACGCCTTGAAGGGATGGAACAGGATGTAGGCAGGCGAAAACCACCGGGCGGTCTCCCGCTCTGCCCCGTTCCCCGATCCCGCCCAGCGTTTTCGCCTGGTGAGAAGATAAGCGGCGAGAAACGCCGCGGCAAGGCACGCTCCCGTCAGGGCGAGGTGTTCCCTGAGGAAGTCCTTGCGAAGCTCGGTGTACGCTTCGTCATACCCTTTTTTATCGTAGCCGAGCTTGAAATATTTCATGGCCTGCGCATAATCGCCGCTGCTGAACAGGGCTTTTCCGATGCCCGTATAGGCCAGCTCGAAATTGGCCGAACGCCGCAGGACATCTTTCCACAGCCCGTCCGCTTCCTCATAAAGGCCCATGTTGTACTTCAAGGTGGCTTCCCGGATGGAAGCCCCGAAAGCGGTCGGTCGGAATACCGTGATCTCCCCGGTCTTGCCGTCGAGGACGGCGATTTTGCCGCCGACGCTCTCGACCGCCACGGGGTTTTCGAAGGTCCCCCTCTGGTCCCCCATGCCGCCGAAAACCGCGAGCAGATTGCTTTCTTCGTCATAGGAGAAGACCCTTCCCCTCTGGCTGTCCAACGCGAAGATGAACCCGTCCTGATCCACGCACACATCGATGAATTTCGTATCGACTGTGGTGCCCTGGTCATAGCTCTGCTCGATGTCCCCGTAATTGCCGATGTTCAGCAGGACACCCGCGGAGACATCGGCGGAAGACCGTACGCGCAGGATGTTGTTGCCCTTCGGATCCAGTTTTTTGATCTCATACATGGAGTTGAGCGAGTCGCTGGTCACCGCGTAGAGAAAACCCCGGCTGTTGCGCGTGACCGAGGAGTACTCGATCGGCACGATCTTGATCATGTTCTCCGCCGCTTTGTCGGAAAAGAGCGCGTAAAACCGTTTCCAGAACATTTCGGTGATCACCTTCAGCGTGACATCCACCCTGTTGCTGCCGAAATATCCGATGAAGCCGCCGTCTGGATCCAGTTCGAGGATCCCCTGGTATGTCCCTCCGGAAACCACATAGATCGTCCCGTCCGGTCCGGTCACGATCTTGAGGGGCTTGAAAACGAGCGAAGCGGGCACATTGCCGCCCGTGGGCCGTTCGATGGTCCGCATCACGCGGCCGTCCTTCGGATCCAGTTCCGCGATGCCGCCGCCGGATCCCAGCGCAAGCCAGAGGGCGCCTTCCGGGCTCACATAGATACCGGAGGCGGTCGAAAGGTCCAGCCCTTCCACGGGAAGCTCCTTCACGAACCGGAAATCCCCGTCAAGCACCACGACCCTCGAATTGCCCCCGTCCAGGACGTAGACCCGCGAATCCCCGGCGGCAAAAAGGTCGCCCGGGGCCGCGAAATCCCTTGTCCCGGCCTTTTCGCCGGAAATCACGTCCTCGACCTCATAGGTGGCAGGGACCGGGACGCTTTCCCCCCAGACATTGTAATTATAGGACTGAAACGGCACGTCCGCGGCGCCGGCGCGGACGCCCGCCAGAAGAAATACCGCGGCGGCGGCCAGCAAAGCGGACGGCCTGAACATCCTGCGATGAAGTTTTCGAGAAGGCTGCTTCACTCCGGGTATACCGTTCCTTCCTATCCCTTGATCCCCGAGGCCGACATGGTCTCGATGATCCTGCCCTGGAAAAACACAAACAGCGCGACCGGCGGGATCAGCATGATCAGCGACGCCGCGGCGCCGACGCCCGCCCGGGTCAGCCCGCCCGCCGCGATCTGCGACAACATCATCGGCATGACCTTGAGCGATTCCGAATAGATGACCCCCGCTCCCGAG
>CAZDPQ010000073.1:0-12022 GCA_964507305.1 uncultured Oscillospiraceae bacterium | reverse complement strand
TTTTCGGTGGGGCCATGCATGTACAATGCGTTCGACACGATCCGGCTGCTGAAGATCGGGAAGCTGTCGCTGGAGGACCTGAAGCTGCCTGAAAGCGGGAACGCATGGTTTTTCGAGCGGGATGAGGGGAAAAAGGGGAGTTTCTGGATCGATGTGGAAGAGTATGCGTTCACGGCGGACGGAGCAGCCGATTTTTATACGGTTTTTCCCGTGACGGAAGCGACGCTGGGATTTCTCCGCAAAGGAGCGGTCCCGGTGTCCGGAACGATGGAGGAACGGCCGGACCGCCGGCTTTGCGCATTTGCCAGCCGGTATTATGATGAAACGCTGAAGAAAGATTTGATTTGGGACGGAAGCGAATGGCAGGTGGCAGGATGATCCGCAGAATGGCTATATTCGGAGCGCTGCTGTCGGCGGGCATCCTCTGCGGATGCTCCGCGGCCTCGCCCTCCGGTCCGGCTTCATCCGGAGATCCCGGTGTTTCGTCCGGTACATCGTCGGGGATTTCCGCGGATGGCAGGGAGTTCGTGACGGCGGAGTCGCTGGGCTGCTGGCCGGATGACGGCGAAGATGACTACGCACCGGTCCGCGACGCGCTTACCGCGGGTAAAAGCATCTATTTCGGAGCCGGAGTCTATACCTTCAGCAGGACGATCGAACTGCGGGACTGCACGATCGCCGGGTGCGGATTGTTCGGCACGACTCTCCGGTACACGGGCGGCGACAAAGGCTCCCTGGTCCTTGCTTCGGGCCGTGCCGTCATCGAGAATATGATGCTTTCGTTCGAACGGACCCTGCTGACCGGCACAGAAAAACAGGGCGAATACGTCGCTCTCCGATGTGACGGAATGACCGATGGTTCGGCGGTCCGGAATGTCTGCGTGGACGGAGCGGGTACGGCCGTGTACGCTCCGGCATCGAAAAAGAATGCTTTATCCGGCACGCTGTTCGAGACCATGGAGATCATGCATTTCACATACCGCGGCTTCGACCTGCAGTCTGCGGGATGTTCCGGCAACACGCTCAGCAACATCTATACCGCTATCGGCTATCTCGGCCAGAAGGAAACGCCCTGTGACGTACTGTACGCGATCGAAGGGGAGCAGAAGGACCTGACGATCCGCCAGCTGAACGCCGAGCACTCGGCCGCGCCGGCGGCGATCCTCTTCCGGGGATGCAGCGGGCTGAATGCGGAAACGATCCATATCGAAGGGCTCATGCTTCAAGGAAGCGATTCCGCCTACATCCGCTGCGCAGACACGGACGGCAGGATCGGCGCTGTTACGTTCATGTATACGGGGATCGACGGCGCGGACCAGAGTCTGATCCGTTTCGGCGATGCGGCAGGCGAGGAAAGCCGTCTTGCCATCGGTGTCCTGCAGTGTTCGGGGCTCAACAGTCCGTATGCGCCGCTTCACGGCGAACGGTCCGGCGGCCTGCTCCGGGATGACGCAGCGAAAAGCTTCCGCATGCTGCGGCGGGACGAGGGGGCTTCCGGGCGCTACATCGTTTCGGCGGACAGCTATGTATATTTTACATTTTACCAGGATGAAGCGATCTATGACCGATTCCCGGTTTCCGGCGATCTTACCGTGACAAGAATCGGGGTGCTCCCGGCCGGCGGCCCGAGCGGCAGCCGCCCGGCGACGCGCTGTTATGCCGGATACACGACTTATTATGATACGACGCTCGGAAAGCTGCTGACCTGGAATGGAACGGCATGGGACTGAACCCGGGCAGTCATGGGATCATGAACAGGAGGGAATGTCGATGAAACGGAGTGTGTTGGTTATTGCATTGATCCTGGCCGTGGCGGCCTGCGCTGCCTGCAATTCGGGCACGCCTTCCGCGTCGGACGGCGCATCCTCGGGCGCGTCCTCCGAAGTGTCGGTCACGCTGCCGGAGTACACGATCGCGAGCGACACTGTGCATATGCTGTGCTGGACCGGACAGGACGCGGTGACGAGCGAGACCGGGTCTTTCTACAAGCCGAACGAGCTTATGAAGCAGCGTTACAATTGCTCGATGAAAATCGTGCGCACTACCTACGAAGAACTGCCGACAAAAGCTGCGGCACTCGTGCTGTCGAACGACGCGCCCGAGCTGATCTTTTTCAAGGATCAGGATTTCCCGGTGTTCATCACGCAGAACATCGCCGCGGAGACACTGCAGTACACGGATTTCAGCACGCCCCTCTTCAGCGACCTTAAATCGACCTATGAGCGGTACTATTACAAGGGGAAGCAATACTTCATGCCGATCAACCAGCTGTACACCGACAGCTACATCTTCTACTGGAGTTCTTTCTTCGAGGATGCCGGGATCGAGACCCCTCTCGAGATCTACCGGAATGACCCGGATGCCTGGACGCTCTCGAAGCTTCAGGAAATCATGAAGGACGTCACGATCGACGCCGACCACGACGGTGTGGTGGATGTCTACGGCCTGGCTGTCCATCCCGGCGAAATGTATATGTGCAGCGGGGCGGATTTCGTCACGATCAACCCGCAGACCGGCAAATATACGAACAATCTCCGCGACCCGGCGTTCAATAAGTTCATGAATTTCATGTTCGACACCAACTCCGCGGGAGACAACACCCGGCTGATGGCCTACAATGTCATCTCCGACTTCACCGCGAAAAAGACTGCGATGATGTGGGCCCAGGTCTGGCCGTTCAGCTCGTTTGCCGAAGACATCAACTCCGGCGCGATGGGCTTCGTGGTGTCGCCGCGTGTGGACGGCACGGACAAATGGTATGTGAAAGGCCGCATCGACGGGTACTGGATGGGGCAGGGCTGTGAAAATCCCGGTGGGGCGGCTGCTTTCGTCGCCTGCTGCCGGTTCCTTTCCGTAGATCCAGCCACCAAGGCTGCCGCTGATGCGAAGAATAAAGAACTGTACGGATTCAGCGACGATGTGATTGCCCTGCGCCAGGAATTCAACGGCGACGCTTTCGAGAAGATCGTATTCATTTCGTATGGGGTCGGTCAGTGGGGCAACATCTACCAGTACAACCTCTGGAGCGATGTGGGGCTGTATACGGGCTCCTGGTCGGAATCCATCGAAAAATACTATCCCATCCTGCAAGCGGAGATCGACACCATGAACGCCTCGAATTGAGCGGCAGAAGAAGCATATGAACAGAAAGGATACGCGGATGAAAAAGACAGTACTATTTCTTATCATGACCCTTCTCATCGTCGCATCGGCCGCCTGCGGAGGCGGCAAACCATCGGACTCCGGCGCTTCCTCGGCGCCTGCCTCTTCCGATAGCGCCCTGGCCATGCCGGATTACACGATCACGGGCGACACCGTGAAGCTGCTTTGCTGGTCCGGCCAGACCCAGGTCACGGACCCCAAGGGCGAGTTTTACAAAGCCAACAAGCTGATGCAGGAGCATTACGGCTGTTCGATCAAGATCGTCCGCACCACCTATGAGGAGCTGCCGACGAAAGCCGCGGCTTTGGTCCTGTCGAACGACGCGCCGGACCTGATCTTTTTCAAGGATCAGGACTATCCGGTATTCATCCAGCAGAACATCGCGGCAGAGACATCGGAGTACATCGACCTGAAGGAACCGCTTTACAGTGGACTCAAGGATACCTACAAGATTTTCGAGTACAAAGGCAAGCAGTATTTCATGCCGTACACCGAAATCTATACGGACAGCTACATTTTCTTCTGGAAATCGTTCTTCGAGGACGCCGGCATCGAGACGCCGCTGGAGATCTATCAGAACGACCCGGATGATTGGACCTTATCAAAGCTGCGCGAGCTCATGAAGGATGTCACGGTCGACGCCGATCGCGACGGCGTACCGGAAGTATACGGGCTTACGATCCATCCCGGCGAGATGTACATGTGCAGTGGAGCCGATTTCGTCACGGTCGACCCCCAGACCGGCAAGTACGCGAACAACCTGCGGAATCCGGTGTTCAACACGTTCATGGATTTCATCTATGATACGGGTTCGCAGGGCGACAACACCCGCCTGATGGTGTACAATCACATTTCCGATTTCGCGGCGAAAAAGGCGGCGATGACCTGGGCGCAGGTCTGGCCGTTCGACCTGGAGGAAACGTACTACACCGGGATCGCTTCCGGGGAGATGGGATTCGTCGTCACGCCGCGTGTGGATGGTACCGATAAATGGTATGTCAAGGGCCGCATCGACGGCTTCTGGATGGGCGCCGGATGCCCGAACCCGGGCGGTGCCGCCGCATTCATCGCGTCGAACTGTTTCCTGAACAGCGACCCTGCCACCGTGGCGGCCGCGAGGGAAGAGGATAAGGCCGAGTATGGATTCACCGATGCGATTTTCGCGCTGCGCGACGAGTTCAACCGGAACGACCTTTTTGCCAAAACCACTTTCCAGGCCTACGGGGTCGGGCAGTGGGGCAACATCTACCAGTACAACCTCTGGAGCGATGTCGGGCTGTTCACGGGTTCCTGGGCGGCGACCGTCGAAAAATTCTATCCCATCCTGCAGGCCGAGATCGATACCGTGAATGCGCAGTGATGACGCGGGAAACAGCTTTCAGCGCCTGAAGCGGCGCAAAAAAAATAGAAGAAAGGAACGAACCATGAAACGCACATTTTTCTACCTGGCCATTGCATTGTTCACCGTGACGTCCATGATTTGCTGGTCGATGCCGGTGAGCGCGACCGGAACGCTTGTGTACACCGAGGACTTTGAGGACGGTACGGCAGACACCTTTACCATCGGCGAACAGCAGCAGGGAAGCATGCAGGTCGTGACCGATGGCGGCAACCATGTCCTGCAGCTGGTCACCAGCACGGGCGAAGACGAGAACGGCTATTTCCACTACATCTTCGGGCCTACGGTCGGCAAATATTTCGTCTACAAGCTGAAATACCGTCCGGACAACATCAAGAATCCCGATTACAACACCGGATACATATGGTTCCGCTGCCAGAAGGACATGGATGACAACGGATTCGACGAGGGTGAGAACGAAGCGTACGGCATTGCGGTCTGGGAATGGCGCGCGGCGTTCGTGGTGAAAGGGTTCCGCGAGTCGCGCGGGAGCACGGAGCCGGTGACACGGGCTGAAAACCAGGATTTTCTGTTCGAGAACGGCACATGGTACAACATCCGTATCGAAGTCCGCGATATGAATTTCAAACTGTATGTGGATGATCAGCTGGCGATCGACTGGACCGAAACGCAGAAGACCTGGTTCACGGAAGGCAATTTCGCGTTTACGGCATGGGGCGCCAATGTCAGCGTCGATGACATCTGGATCGCGGAATATGACAGCGAAGCGGCGCTCAACGCAGGCACGATCACGACATCCGATTCGTCGTCCGCTTCCGTATCGAAGTCGAGTAGTTCCTCCAGTTCGTCCAAATCGTCCAGCGCGTCTTCATCAGCCGCTGTCTCCAGCGAAGCGGCATCCGCATCTGCTGAAGAGAGCCTGGTGTCTGAAAGCGAGACGGAGTCCTCTTCGGAAGCTGCTGTTTCTACCACTTCTTCTGAAGCAGCCAGCGAATCCGCAGCAGCATCCGGCGAATCGTCGTCCGCATCGGATGAGCCCGCGGAAGGCGGTGTCCAGACCTGGGTCTACATTGCCGGAGCGGTCGCGCTCCTGGCCATTGCAGCCGGCGTGATCCTGATGATCCTCGGCAAAAAGAAGAAATAAACCCGCCGGACGGAAGCCTGCCATGGCAAAGACGCCGCGGCAAGGCCATCCGGAGCTTGCTTTTCGCACGATATTCTGATTGGATTCCGGTTGCCGGAACCGAAACCGAGGGAAACGGTATAAACAGGAGGTAATCCCATGAAAAAAACGATCCTGATCGCTCTGATAGTTTTTTGCGTAGCAGCCTGCGCGGCCTGCGGAGGCGTGACGCCTTCCGTATCGAACGACACATCGTCGGCCGCCTCATCTTTGCAGGAAATCACGCTGCCGGATTATACGATCGCAAGCGACACGGTCCATCTGCTCTGCTGGAATTCCCAAACCGCGGTCACGGATGAGACCGGGGCCTACTATAAGCCGAACGAAGTCATGAAGGAGCATTATAATTGTTCTCTGAAAGTGATCCGCACCACGTATGAAGAGCTTCCGACGAAGGCAGCGGCACTTGTCCTGTCGAACGACGCGCCCGAATTGATTTTTTTCAAGGACCAGGATTTTCCCGGTTTCATCACACAGAACATCGCGGCGGAAACCCTGCAGTACACGGATTTCACCACGCCGCTGTTCGACGGGATGCAGGACACCTATGAGAGATACTATTACAAAGGGAAACAGTATTTCATGCCGGTCGACCAGATCTTCACGGACAGCTATGTCTTTTACTGGACCTCCTTTTTCGAAGATGCCGGCATCGAGACGCCTCTCGAGATCTATCAGAATAACCCGGAAGACTGGACGCTCTCGAAGTTGAAGGAACTCATGAAAGAAGTCACGGTGGATTCGGACCATGACGGCGTGGTGGATGTTTACGGCCTGGCTATCCATCCGGCTGAAATGTACATGAGCAGCGGCGGCATGGATTTCGTGAAGATCGACCCGCAAACCGGAAAGTATACGAACAATCTCCGCGATCCCATTTTCAATACCTTCTTCAACTTCATGTTCGACACCAATTCAGCAGGTGACAACACGCGCCTGATGGCCTACAACGTCATCGCCGATTTCACGGCCAAGAAGGCCGCCATGATGTGGGAGCAGGTCTGGCCGTTCACATCGTTCGCCGAAGACATCAATTCCGGTGCGATGGGATTCGTAGTTTCGCCGAAGATCGACGGAAGCGACAAGTGGTATGTGAAGGGAAGGATCAACGGCTACTGGATGGGCCAGGGCTGCGAGAACCCCGGCGGGGCCGCCGCGTTCATCGCCTGCAACCGGTTCCTTTCCACGGATCCGGCTACGAAAGCCGCATCCGACGCGAAAAACCAGGAACTGTACGGTTTCAGCGCGGAAACGCAGGCTCTGCAAAAAGAGTTTAATGGTGACAATTTCGAAAAGACCCTTTTCATTTCATATGGAGTCGGGCAATGGGGCAACATCTACCAGTACAACCTCTGGAGCGATGTCGGATTGTTCACAGGCTCCTGGGCGGAAACGGTGGAGAAATTCTACCCGATCCTGCAGGCGGAAATCGATACGATGAACGCACAGAATTGATTGCTGAGACGATCGTTGACCGGAAGGATCCTGTTTTTCGATGCAGCCGTGAAGGCTGAATGACCGGGGGGTAAAAAAATGAAGAAAATATTTCCCATATCGGCTGCCGTGCTGTTTCTGACGATTTCAGCCTTGTGCTGGAGCGTGCCTGTCGCAGCGGCAGGAACCTATGCGTACACGGAGGACTTCGAGGACGGCGTGGCTGACACGTTTCAAGCCGGCGAGCAGGCCAATCCGGGCACCTATGAAGTCGTCGAGGAAGACGGCAACCATGTCTGCAAGCTCAAACTTTTCATGGTGGACAGTGATAACGGGTACGTCCATTATGTTTTCGGACCGACGGTCGGCGACTATTTCATCTATACCCTGCGGTACCGTTCCGACAAGAACCAGAATCCGGATTATTGCTGGGCCAAGATCTGCTACCGCTGCCTGACCGGAGACCGGGAAGGTGTCGGGCACGGCGAGTCTGAATGCTATCAGCTGGACATCTGGCAGTGGCGCGCCGCACAGGCCATCAAGAGCCCGGCTCACTTCAGAGGCAGCATCAACGAGCAGGTCCAGACCGAGAACCAGGATTTCACGTTTGATGACGGCTCCTGGTATGACATCCGGATCGAAGGGCGCAAGAACAATTTCAAGACGTATGTGGACGGATCCCTGGTGTTCGATTGGACGGATACCAAGAATTATTTCCCCGAAGGCAACTTCGCTTTCTGTGCGTGGGGCGACAACTTCTCCGTCGATGACATCAAGATCGCGACATTCAGTACGGAAGCCGAGCTGAACGCGGGCACCATTGCGTCATCCGCTTCATCCGGCTCGTCCTCTACCTCAAGCTCGAAGAGCTCGTCAAGTTCATTGCAATCGGCCGGCACGTCTTCCGCGGCCGCTTCATCCGGCGAGGCCTCATCGGCGTCGGCCGGGGAAAGCCTGGTGTCCGGCAGCGGGTCGGAAGCTTCGTCCGAGGTTGCCGTTTCAATGGATGTCTCCTCGGAAGCGGCCGCCGGCAGTGCCGAATCCTCCGTGGAATCGGCGTCCGGGACCGGTGAATCCGGCGGCGGAGCTCAGACATGGGTATATATCGTCATCGCTGCCGCGGTTGTCGCGATTGGCGGAGGCATCGCCCTGCTGCTTATCCGGAAAAAGAAATAACACACCTTGATCCATTCGAAAGGGAAATGTCTTTGAAAACGAAGAAGCGGAAAACAGATCGGGATTTCAGAAAGTCAGCCAGGCGGACTGCCGCGGCCCTGACGGCCGTCTGTCTGCTGGCTATATTCGCTTCCGCTCTCTCGGCCGAAGGGGGCATTTCCATCATTTACGCGCCGTCAGGCAGGATCCAGCTTTGGGGTGTCGGCGTGCAGTACGCCCGGATCCTGGAATTGAAATACAGCGGAGATCAGAACGGCACCCTGATATCGACCTTTGAAAAGGCAACCTCCGGACTGTCCCCTGAATACCCCGGCTATCCGATTTACGTCAGCAACGATCAGGGGAAAACATGGGAATGCGCGGCAACGATCCGCGAGGATGCAGGCGTGACAGGCCTGCAGTCCGAATGGATGCCTCAGCTGTTTGAATTGCCCCGCGCTATCGGCACCATGGAAAAGGGGACGCTGCTCTGCGCGGGGACATCCATCGACGCGGCCCACAGCACGGCATCGGCCATCCGGCTTTACCGCAGTACCGACACCGGGAAGACCTGGGAACCATTCGCGACGGTGGCGGAAGGCGTCGGAAAAACCGGCGTGTGGGAGCCGTTTCTCGTGATGCTGGATGACGGGCGTCTCGTGTGCTACTACTCGGACTGCACGGATCCGCAGCACAGCCAGAAGCTGTCCTATCGCGTATCTGCGGACGGGGTCAGCTGGGGCGAAGCCTGCGATGCCGTTGCGATCCCGGACTGGAAAGCAAGGCCGGGCATGTCGGTCGTCTCGCGGTTGGGCGACGGCAGGTATTTCATGACATACGAGATGTGCAGCGACAAGGATTCCGGATCCGGTGAACCGGAATACCGGGGCAATCCGGTCTGTTACCGGTATTCGGACGACGGATTGGACTGGGGCGACCCCGCCGATTACGGCACGAAGCTCGTAACGGAATCCGGCGCTTTCCCCGGATCTTCTCCTTACAACGTCTATTCACCGGAATTCGGTGTAAAAGGTGTAATTATCGTCACGGCTGCGTTCCAGACCCCGCAGCTCTCGCAGACCGGGACACGGCTCTATGTGAACTTCAACTACGGCGAAGGCGCGTGGAGCACGCTGCCGCAGCCGCTTCCCTACACCAGGGGGGGGTACAGCCACGGGATGGACATCTCCGCGGATGGTTCGACGCTCTATCTGGTCAACAACATTGATTATACAAGCCAGTATTGCCAGATCGCGTTCACGTCGATCCCGCTGGAACCGCAGCCGTCCATTTCCCCGACCGCTGTCCCTTCCCCGGCGAACCATTCTTCCGCCGCAGCTTCATCTTCCGCAGCCGTACGCACAGACAGCAAGGCCTTATCCTCTCCGGCATCGGAAGCCGTATCCGCACGATCCGGTCCCGTCTCCGTCTCATCTCCTGCAGGCTCATCACAGGCAGCTGACGGAACCGGCTCAAAGGCAAGTGCCGCTGATCCGCCGGACAGCGTTCCCCCAAGAGACGGCATGGCCGTGTGGCTGGCTGCCGTCATCAGCGGGACAGCTCTGGCAGGCGGGGCAGCGGTCCTGGCTTTGGGCATCGTGCGCTACAGGAAGCCATCGGCTGAAGAACATTCTGAGAATCCATGAAGGAGGTGATGCACGGTAAAATATCGGATCGTTCCAGAGCGGTGTGTCAGTCGCCGCAGCACAGAAACGTATCGGAATTTTAAGAAAGAAAGGGTACCAGTATGAAAAAAAGTCTATTGCTCATGATCTCGTTTATGCTTGTTTTCTCATCCGTACTTCTCACAACGGCAATGGTTACCGCAGACAGCACCGTGACTTTTGACAACCCTCTTGCCCAGTTTGAACTCGAGCCCGGCGGAACGGCGCACATCATCGATTATCCGGATGGATCGCGCACATTTGTCGCCAAATCCCCTGATGAGAGCCAGGACCAGTATCTGAACACCTATCTCCTGTGGGACAAATCCCTGGGGACCTGGGTCGATGAAGAAACCAGCAATTATGACATCTCGGATTTCACCTGGGAATTCGATTATGCGCCTGTAGCCACAGCCTGGAACCAGGATCGTTTCTTCTTCCGCGACCATGGCGAAAATGAGTGGACCGGCTACTGCCTCATGATCGTCGGCAGCAACTCCGCTTCCTATGGACCCTGGAACCGCACCGATGGCAAAGCGCTGATCGCTCTGCGCCTGGGAGACGACTATGCCAATACCGCCAGCTATGCGGTCGTTCCCCTGGATCTGTCTTCGGAAGCGACCTATCATGTCAAAATCACATGCACCGGCCATCAGTGCCAGATCTGGTTCTACGACAAAGCCGGTACGGCTCCGACCGCTGCCACGATCGATGTCACTCTGCCTGACACGCAGCCTGTCGTGGAAAACGAGACCCCGTACTATGAGATCTACCTTCCGTCGGGAAGCTTCCAGATCATCAGCTGGGGCGGCAAGTTCACCGTCTCGAACATGACTCTTGCTGGAACAAGCGCAAAACCCGAACCGACCGCGACGCCTACCGAGGCGCAGGCGACCGCCACGCCGACATCCGGCGAAGCTCCTCAGACGGGCGACGCCTCAGCCGTCATGCCGGTCCTGCTTTATGCAGGAGCCGCAGCCGCAATGCTTCTCGGCCTCAAGAAAAGGGCAAGATGATTGAATCATTTCCATGACGAACGGGATGGCCCGTGCCTTCCGCACGGGCCGTCCCGGCCCTTAAATACAGCAGGAACCTTTTAGCAGGAACATGACACACCGATCGGTCATTCATTGGAAAGGTGTTTTCAGATGAAACGCAGTGCCATCTACATCCGCGATCCGTTCATCCTGACCCATGACGGACAGTACTTCATGTACTCGAGCATACAAGGCAGCGGAGGGCCCGGCTTCCAGGCTTACCGGAGCCGGGACCTGGGGAATTGGGAACCGCCTGTCCCCGTGTTTCTTCCGCCGTCCGGATTCTGGTCGGACCGCGATTACTGGGCTCCCGAAGTGCATCGGTACGGCGATGCGTTTTATCTTTTCGCTTCCTTCAAATCGGAAAACCGCTGCCGCGGGACCCAGATCCTCAGGGCGGAAAGCCCGCTCGGGCCTTTCGTGCCCATCAGCAGCGGCCCCGTCACGCCGGAAGACCGGGAGTGCCTCGACGGGACGCTCTTCGTGGACCGTGGCGGAGAACCGTGGATCGTCTTCTGCCACGAGTGGGTGCAGATCAAGGACGGCACGGTCTGCGCGATGCGCCTGACCCGGGATCTTTCGGCTCCGGCCGGCGAACCCGTGCTGCTTTTCCGGGGATCGGACGCCCCGTGGATCAAGCCGTTCGACGGCAATTATGTCACCGACGGACCATTCATCGTCCGGACGGCATCCGGCACCTTGCTCATGCTGTGGTCTTCCACCTGCGCGAACGGGTATTGCCTGGCCTGCGCAAGGTCGGCCGGCGGAAGGATCACCGGACCGTGGACCCAGGATCCGGAGCCGCTGTTTACCGATGACGGCGGGCACGGCATGATATTCCGGACGGCGGGCGGAGAACCCGTTGCGGCGCTGCACGCGCCGAACGACTTCCGCGGGAATGAGCGCGCGCTCCTTTTCCGGGCGGTCCTGACAGACAGCAGCCTGTCTCTCGGGGAGAAGATCCCGGAGTGAGAAACCAGAACACAGAAAGGAATTGCGATATGCACAGCAAGACCCGACTTCTGAA
>CAZDPQ010000072.1:0-12241 GCA_964507305.1 uncultured Oscillospiraceae bacterium | reverse complement strand
AAAACATCCCGTATACAATCCGTGAAGCCGCTTTGATCGACGGGGCGAACGGTTGGGATTATTTCTGGCTGATCACATTCCCTATGATATCACCGCTGATTCTTACAAACACGATCTATACCATCATTTCAACATTTACGGATTATTCAAATCCGGTTATCAGTTATATCAACAAGGCTGCAGCGAAACTTGAAAACTCATCTGCTGCTACGATGTCCATCATCTATTTTTTCATTACGTTTACGATCATCATCATCGTCTACCTGATCATGAACCGTAAAGTCTTTTACAGGAATGCCTGAGAGGGGAATCATCATGAACATCCGCGTCATGCATCCGAATATGTTGAAAATCCGAAAGAAGGCAAGAGGTGCGGTGCATTCCCTTGCCAGAAATGTTTTGCTTTTTTCGATTGCCATCATCATCATATACCCAATATTCTATATGCTTTCCATGTCCCTGCGGCCTACCAATGAGATTTGGGATCCCACTGTTGTCTGGATTCCGAAGAAGATCACCTTGGAGAATATCATCAATACAGCGGTTTATATGAAATACGGGTCGGTGCTTATCAATACCGTCGGGGTCACGGTGATATCCTCTGTGTTTACCGTTATATCCTGTGCTTTGGCCGGCTATGGTTTTGCGCGATTTGATTTCCGGTTTCGAGAACTCCTATTCATGATGGTGATTTTTACCATTCTTGTTCCACCTCAGACGATCATATTTCCCTCATACCTTAATTTCTGGAAATTCGATTTTCTCGGGCTTGGGTATCTTGCCGTACCATTCATCGGCAGACCGGTGACGATCAGCCTGATCAATACCCAGTTCACCCTGATCCTGCCGGCGTTGTTTGCCAATGGGATCCGGGCAGGATTATATATTTACATATTCAGGCAGTTTTATCGCGGCCTTCCGAAGGAAATGGAGGACGCAGCGTATATCGACGGATGCGGCACACTGAAAACATTCATCCGGATCATCACACCGAATTCCATGCTGACTATGGTAACGATCTTTCTCTTCTCAGTGGTTTGGTATTGGAATGATTATTACTTTTCCGTGATCTACATGAATGCATCCAATACGGTTTCCACAGCATTGGCAGCTTTGCCCGCGCTGCTTCGCTCTCTTTCTTCCATCGGCGGAAATCTTGTTGAATTTGATGTGATCCAGGCCTCTGTTATGATCCAGTCAGGTTGTCTGCTTGCAATCACGCCGGTTGTGATCATGTATATTGTGCTTCAGAGATATTTTGTACAAGGCATCGAAGCGACTGGCCTTGTTGAGTGAACGATGGAGGTATCGTGATGGAATTTACAGTGGAAATGCCGGATCAGGCAGGCAGAAAAATCATATCTGCAGCAGATTTCGGTGTGGATCCTGCTTCGAAGGACAATACAGAGGCACTGAATGCAGCGATCCGATTCTGTGGAACGATGGAAAACACAACACTTATCGTCCCAAAGGGCGTCTACCATTTTGATCACGAAGACCCGGTTCTGATGGAAGGATTGCACCATTTCTGTTTTGACGGGAAAGGGAGTGAATTCATATTCACAAACATCGGTTTTTTCAGGCTCAGAAACTGTGATCATATCCTGATCCGGGGTGTGATCGCGGACTGGGACTGGGAGAAGTTTCGTCTTGCTTCTTTAATGAAAATTATGTCGGTTTCAGAAAACGGAAGCTTTTTCGATGTGGAATTTCCGGAGCTGGAGAGTATTAAAACGGATATTACGTTTGACAATATGAATCAATATGACAACATCACCTTGACACCCGGGACGGAAAACGGGAAAGAGTTTTGGCCGGGAAGCCTTGAGATCCAGAAAGCTGAAAATGGCGATATGCCGAACCATCTTCGCATTTTTCCGAAACCAGGTAGTTTTAAGGGTATACAGACCGGTGATATATTTCTGGTCCGACATTCGCACCGGAGAGGTTTCGGCTTTCTTGCTTCCGATTGTGTCCATTTGACTTTTCAAGATGTAACGATGTACTCAAGCACCAGTGGATGCTTCATGATATCAGGAATATCACACCATGTGCGTCTTGATGGCTGTGTGATCGGTCTGCGTCCCGGTTCGAACCGCCGGATGTCTTCCGATGGAGACGGGGTTCATGTCATGCAGTCAAAAGGGTATCTTATCGTTGAAAATTGCGATTTTTCTTTCATGGGAGACGATGATGTGAATATCCATGACACGCTTGGTTTTATCTGCGAAAAAGAAGATAAACGCACTTTGTTGCTGGAGAATAATCTGCCAGGTGAAACAGGAGACTATCTCGATATTCGTCGACCGGACTTCTCGCCGGTGGGAACACAAATCGAACTGGCTGGAAGAGAAACGGTCGGAAAAGGGTGCCGTCTGATTTTCAGAGAAGATCTCCCGGATGAGGTAAATGAATCTTATTTACTGCTGAATCAGAAATTTGAAAGTTCTCATTACATCATTCGTAACAACTACTTTCACCATAACCGTGCTCGGGGACTTCTGCTGCAGTGCAGCCACGGGCTGGTCGAGGGTAATTTTTTCGAAGGGATCCAGGGGGCTGCGATCTATGTCATGATGGAGACACTTCGGAGACTATGGTATGAGGGGTCAGGTGTTGACGATCTGACCGTACGAAACAACCGGTTTGTGAACTGCAATCGGAATGATTGGACCTCTGCCATCGATATCATGGCAATCATTCCGGATATCCGCTCCAGCTTCCCCATTTTTACGAACATTAAATTCGAATTCAACCTATTCGAAGATTTCCCATCCGGAGCTTTCTTCATCCGAAAGGCAAGGAACATCACGATACGAAATAATATTTTCCGCAATCCGACGGCCCGAAAGGTGAACAAGCAGAATCGTGGCCTAATCTATATCGAGAAATCTTCCGAGATCGATATCGCAGATAACACCTGGGAGTCATCTCCTTATGTTCCTTTTCCCGGAATAACCGTCATCGATGGACCAACCGATACCGGATTATACAGGGCAAACTGCGACGAGATGGCTTAACATTGAATGCCCGGCCGGGCGCTTCATCCCGGCCGGGCATCGATTCACACGGGATTCACACAGTACGATTTCCCCATTGACAAATCCGGATCGTCGCGGTAAGATGAAATACATCAAATTATTTTGATATGAGAGGTGTTTCCAGTTGGCTGCGGATCATGAGGCACAATCCAGAGTTTTCAAGGCGTTCTGCGACCCCACGCGGCTCCGCATCCTGGAGCTTCTCCGGGGAGGGGAGCGATGCGTGTGCGTGCTTGTCGGCCAGCTCGGCATCGGGCAGTCGGCGCTGTCCTACCATATGAAGATCCTGGTCGAATCGGGCATTGTCGAGAGCCGGCAGGACGGCAAGTGGACGCATTACAGGATCAGCGCGGCCGGCAGCGCTTCTGCCGTGCGCCTTCTCGGAAGGCTGACCGAGTGCGAGCCCGAGTGGGAGGATGTTCTGGCAGCGGTCGGAGGCGGGGACGGGAAGATTGGAAGATCCTGCGGGCCACGGCGTCTTTGACGGGAACGGCACCGGAGAGATCGTGCGGCGCACGAGGCCATCCGGCGGGCGGCCTTTTTTATTGGAAAATACATCAAAAATAGTTGATATGACAGGACGCGCGGCGAAAAGGCGCCGCGGCGGGCCGAGGAGAGGGTGGATTCGAGGATGAATGTGTTGACGAACATCTGGGATTTTTTCCAGAATCAGATACTGGCGATGAAATGGCTCGACAGCCTGGTCGGCGCGGGGCTGGCCGGTCTCGGGATCGATCCGGCGGGACGATGGGGCGGGAGCGCGCGCTTTTTTCTTTATGACGTGATCAAAATATTGATCCTTCTCACCTTGCTCATTTTCATCATCAGCTATATCCAGAGCTATTTCCCGCCCGAGCGGACCAAGAAGATCCTCGGCCGGTTCCGCGGCCTTGCTGCCAACAGCCTTGCCGCGCTGCTCGGAACAGTCACGCCGTTCTGCTCCTGCTCGTCCATCCCGCTGTTCATCGGATTTACCAACGCGGGCCTTTCCGCCGGGATCACATTTTCATTCCTGATTTCCTCGCCCCTCGTGGATCTCGGCTCGCTGATCCTGCTGATGAGCATCTTCGGGGCCAGGGTCGCTGTCGCATACGTCCTCGTGGGATTGGTGCTGGCGGTCGCGGGCGGTACGCTGATCGATCGGCTCGGCATGGGAAAATACGTGGTGCGCTTCGGATCGGCAGCGGCGGCGGGATCGGGCTCCGATGAGCCTGCGATGTCCCGGAGGGACCGTGTGCGCTATGCCGGAGAGCAGGTCCGCGCGACGATCCGCAAGGTGCTGCCGTTCATCCTGATCGGTGTAGGGATCGGCGCGCTCATCCACAACTGGATCCCCGAGTCATGGATCCGGACCGTGCTTGGCAGCAGGAACCCATTTTCCGTCGTGATCGCTACGGCGGTCGGCGTTCCGATGTATGCCGATATTTTCGGGAGCATCCCCATTGCCGAAGCGCTTTTCGCCAAAGGAGTCGGACTCGGGACCGTCCTGTCGTTTATGATGGCGGTGACGGCCCTGTCTGCCCCCTCGCTTGTGATGCTCAGCCGCGTCGTCAAGCCGAAACTGCTGGCGGCTTTTACCGGGATCGTGACGGCCGGTATCATTCTGATCGGGTATCTTTTCAACGCGTTTCAATTTCTATTCGTTTGACGGAAGCGGCAGAACGGATTTTCATTCCGGAACAAGAAGTAAAAGGAAAGAGGTGCGCTGCGTATGGCATGGTTCGGGTTCGGTAAGGGAAAGAAAAAGCAAGAAGAAGAGGCGGCGGTGAAAGCTCCCTGCTGCTGCGGCAGCTGCGCGCCGGAAGGCGCGGATGAAGGCACCGGCAAAAGCGCGGGTGAAAGCGCCGGCACTTCCATCGGCGAGCCGGAGGTGAAGGTCCTGGGGAGCGGGTGCGCCCGGTGCAATCAGCTGGAAGCGGCGGTGAAAGAGGCGTTGCGGGAACTCGGCAGGGAAGATGAGGTGGGGCACGTGACGGACTACGCGGAAATCGCCGCGTATGGCGTCATGAGCACGCCGGCGCTGGTGATCGGCGAACGGGTCGTTTCGTCCGGTAAAGTCCTTCGAAAAGACGAAGTGATCGCGCTCCTGCGGAATCCGTGAGCGTTTTTCAGCCGGACGGCTTGATTTCCTGCTATACTGTTCCATAAGGGAAGCAGCGGCAGGAGATCACGATGACTCTTCACAGGATCCTGAACACAGACAGCCGGGACCTGCGTCCGTTCGCGGACCGGTCCGTGGAGCTCGTCGTCACGTCGCCTCCGTATCCGATGATCGCAATGTGGGACGGCGTCTTTTCGCGTCTGGATCCGGAGATCGGCGAGGACTTGGCGGCAGGCCGCGGGATGGCGGCGTTCGATAAAATGCACGCGGTCCTGGATGCCGTATGGACCGAATGCGCCCGCGTCCTCACAGACGGCGGTTTTGCCTGCATCAACATCGGCGATGCCGTGCGTACGATCGGCGGACCGTTCCGGCTTTTTCCCAACCACGCCGCGGTCATCGAAAGCTTCACCCGGCTCGGCTTCAGCGTCCTGCCGGATATCCTCTGGCGCAAGCCGTCCAACGCGCCGACGAAATTCATGGGCTCCGGCATGTATCCAGCCGGAGCGTATGTCACCTATGAGCACGAATACATCCTGATTTTCCGGAAAGGCGGCAAGCGGCCTTTCACCGGCGAAGCCCGGAAGCGAAGGCAGAAAAGCGCCTGTTTCTGGGAAGAGCGCAATATCTGGTATTCCGATCTGTGGGATATCCGCGGGACCTCGCAGGATCTGTTCGCCGCCGGAACGGACGGAACGAACGCGCGGGAGCGGAACGCCTCGTTTCCGTTTGAAGTGCCGCACCGTCTGGTAAACATGTATTCCATCGAAGGCGACACCGTGCTCGATCCCTTCTGCGGCCTCGGGACGACCGGCCTTGCGTGCATGGTGGCGAACCGGAACAGCATCGGCGCCGAAATCGATCCCGCCATGGCCGCCCTGGCGCTGCGCGGCCTTCAGGTTTCTCCGGACGCGCTGAACCGGATCCTCGAGGGCAGGCTCTCCGCGCACCGGCGGTTCATCGAGACGCTGCCGCCGGAGATCCGGGAGCGGTGCTACGAGAACAGGCACCACGGCATCAAGGTCCGGACCCGGCAGGAGACGGAGATCCATCTCGACGAAATCGCAAGCGTGACGTTTGCGGACGGCGCGGTCGAATGCCACTGATCCACCGTATATGCCCGGGGAAAGAGTATAATGATTTCGAAAGGCACGGAAAATCGGATCATGACACAGAGGGATCACGATGACGGATAAGCAGGCGAAAAAAACATTCGACCGGTATAACCCGGAAAGCGCGGTGGTCCGCTGCCCGAACGGGCGGTCGCAGGTGCGGAAATCACTCGATATTTATGCGAAAGCCGCGGTCAACCTGTACGGGATCATTTCCAGGGACGAACTCGCCGAGCTGTTCAATCGGCAGAACGCAGAACAGACGACGGCGGATGAGATTTTCATCCTGCTGCTGCCGCTTGTCCTCAAGAATAAATGGTATTGTTTTTATAAGAACCATATCGTCCATTACTGGCTGTGCGATGACTTTGATGATGCCGACTATTTTCTTCGCGAGCAGGGTGACAAGCCGCGATACATCCCTGATAGAGAAGAGTTCCTGAAGTTCGAAAACATTTATTACGAAAGTGACGAGCAGAGGCGCTGCTGGACCGGGGTCCTGGAGTATATCAGGAAGGAATGGCCTCAGAGCCGTACCCTTCATCATTTCTACAACGAGCTGAAGGAAATGTCCTTTTTCGGCGGCGGGGTCAAGGAAATCGGCGAGCTGCTGGATAAATACGGATTGATTGCGGGAAGCGAGAAGGCGATTCAAAGATTTCTCGATCTGTACATGAAGGCCAGGAATAATACCCGAATATGGCACAATAAAGGATACTCACCGGATGAAATGTTCAGGATCATGGAAAGCCGGCAGGTGAAAGAAGAATCGTCCGGGCCGCTCGTCCGTATGCGGACCAAAATCGGAGAGAACGACCTCTGCCCATGCGGCAGCGGGAAAAAGTATAGGGAATGCTGTAAACGGATCTCGCAGGCCGGAACGGCGCAGCTTTCACGCCGGGATTGCATTCTCTTTTATGAAACGTGGTATGGATTGATGGGGTTCGTCAATGATACGAGAAGGGTGATCGGCAGCGCGATCCGGCCTGTCTACCCGAATCCGGTGAGCGATGAACAGTCTTTCAAGGTCCGCGAGGTTTTATGGAAAAACACCGGGCTGATCGATGCGTATATCGATTCCGTCCCGCTGCCGGAGGAGAAGGTGGAGCTGCTGAAGTCTTGGCGCGATCATTTTATTGCAGGGAGCTTTTTGCTTGCGGAATACGACCCCGAATATGCCCTGGCCATTGCAGTCACGAAGAAGCTGAATGGCAGGATTTATGCGATCAAAGGGATCAGCCGCCCGATATCCGACACGTTGCCATATAAGCTGCCGATCCAGGTGGATCTCGTTCTGATCCCATTCAAAGACAAGATCATTTATGACGGATTTTCAAGCACATACTCGATCACTTTTGCGGACGGTGCGGCGAAAATGATCCGGGAAACATGCGAAAGTGCGAAAAAGCAGGGGATCATCACCCGTTTGGATGGATAAGGATCGATGAAAACGATGTGAAAAGCGTGGCAGCATCCGGGAGGGAAGCGGCAATTATGAATCATGCGATCGAAGTGGAAGGGCTTTGCAGGGACTTCAAGGACTTCCGTCTGAAAGATGTGACATTCGCGCTGCCCGAAGGCCGCATCATGGGGTTCGTCGGCAAAAACGGCGCGGGCAAGACAACAACGATCCGGCTGATCCTCAACATGCTTGCCCGGAAAAGCGGCACGGTCCGAGTGTTCGGACTTGACAATATCGCGGATGAGCAGCGGATCAAGCAGGATATCGGTGTCGTTTTCGACGATATCTTTTTTGTGGATCGTTGGAGCATCCTGGAAGTCGAGAAGGCAATCAGCGGGTTCTACAAAGCCTGGGACACCGGGCTGTTCAGGAAGCAATTGGACCGGTTCAGCCTGCCTCCGGAAAAAATGGTCAAGGACCTGTCAAGAGGCATGAAGATGAAGCTGATGCTTGCGGTCGCCCTTTCTCACGAGGCCAGGCTCCTGATCCTGGACGAACCCACGAGCGGTCTTGATCCCGTAGCACGCGACGAGCTGCTCGACATTCTGGGCGAGTATGTGTCGGATGCGAAAAAATCGATCCTTTTCTCGACACATATCACGACGGATCTCGAGAAAATCGCGGATCACATCACGCTGATCGACAACGGCCGGATATTCTACACCGGCACGAAGGATTGTCTGACCGATCGTTTCCGGATCGTCAGGGGATCTCCGGAAGATGCGGATGATGTCCTGCGCGCGAAAATGATCGGGTTTTCCGAAGGCAGGACAGGGTTTGCAGGTTTGATGGAAGCGCAGGACGCGAAGCAGATCCCGGAGGGAATGACCGCGGAAGCGGCGGCGATCGACGAGATCCTGGTTTATATCAGCAAGGAGGATGAAAGGAAATGAGCAGCGTTCTGAAAACGATAAGGCTTGATTTCCACGTGATCCGGTCGAGCATCAAATTCCTGGTCGCGGTTGCCTATCTGATCGCGCTCGTCATCGGCATTTTTGCCAAAACGACCTACATGATGCCCATCATCGTCATGCTGATCACCGCGGTTGCCAGCGGATGGTTTTTTTCCGTATATGAGAAAGACCATTTGAATCATTTATACGGCATTCTCCCGATCGGCAGAACGCAGGTCGTGATCGGAAGGTATTTGTATGCGCTGATTTTCGCCGTCGTCAACGAGATCGCGGCAGGCATTCTGACCTATGTTTTCGCATTCCTGATCTACAAGAACCTGACCTGGCTCGAATTCTCCGTGTGCCTGTCGGTCGGGTTTGCGTATTATTGTTTCGTCATTTCGATCGTATATCCGCTTTATATCCGCTTCGGCTATTCAAAAGTCTACATTGTCTCCAATCTGCCGCTTTACCTTGTGTTTGTAGGAGGAATGCTTCTTTTCAGGAATATCAGCAAGACCACCGATCTGACGAAAACCCTGGCGGATATCATCCGGTATTTTACGAATGCCCCCGCGATGGTTTGGGTCCTGGGAGTCGGAGGCGGGCTTGTGCTTGTCTCCCTGTCTTTTTTATCAGCCGTCATGCTTTTTCGAAAAGCGGAAATGTGACCGGGGAAAGCAAGGATTGCGCATCCTCTTTCATGGATCATCATGATCCTCGCGATCGGATTGATCGTTTTATTTTCATTGCGCAAACGGATATTCGGATGAGCTCCTTTTGACGATCCGCTTCCGTACAGGCTTTTCGTTCAGGACAAATTGGGCGGATAAGCCTGTCAGCAAGGTCAGCAGGCCGATCCGGGGATATACGGCGCTCAGGTAAACCACTTTGTCTATTTCAGTCCGGTTGAAAACAAAAACGTTTATAACAGGGAATAATTGTCCGCGAAACAGGATTTGGCTGAGGGTGTAAATCATGATGGCAACCAATGAATATCCGATGTTCCGGATGAGAACCATGGCAAGAAAACCCAGAAACGCAAAAAACAACGACTCAAGGGATAGCTGGATCCACAGGTCAAAGACAGCAATTTGAGGATGGATCCATATTTTCGTCATGATCAGCAGGATCGATATCCATATCGAATAGAGCATGAAGCCGATACAAATTCTCCAAAGCCCATAATACCAGCGGCTGACCGGCAGCGTGAAATACAATTCGCAGCCGGGCATGGCAACGATCCGCTCCATGAGATAAATGCTCCACCAGGAGGCCATCCAAGGGATCATGCATTCGAAAATGACGATGATCCTTGTGCTGCTGATGTCAGATTGAAAATGATCCATTACGAATATACAGACGAATACCGCAAGACCCGTCAGCAGCGGGACAACGGAATTGGCTCCCATGGAAAAAAAGTCGAACTTCAGGTTATCAAGAAAGTGATAAACCCTATTCATGCGGATCTGCTCCATGGATAAGAATCATATAAGTATCTTCGAGGGTTGCCGCTGCCGGCTGGCCGATATAAGGAGTGCAGGGCGATTGCCCGGCAAAGCGAAAACGAATGCGGTCATCCGGAAGAGCGTCCCTTGAAATGATCAGCATAGTGCGATCGAACGGTTCTTCATCCGATGCGGAAGTTTCATATGTAAAAATGCGGTCCTTTGCAAGAGCGATCAGATTCTGAATGGTACCGCTTGCAAGAATGCGTCCCTTATGGATAACAGCCGCATGCGTACAGGAGGATTGAACATCATCAACCAAATGCGTTGACAGGATAACCGTCTGTTCCCGATTGATTTTCGTCAGCAGGCTGCGAAACCGGATGCGTTCTTCCGGATCCAATCCCACGGTTGGTTCATCCAGCAGCAGGAGATCCGGCTGTCCGAGCAATGCCTGTGCAATGCCGAGCCGTCTGATCATCCCCCCTGACAAAGCGGATATTTTTTTATCCCTTTCTTCAGTCAAGTTTGTCTTTTCCAGAACGGATTCGATCTCATAAGTAATTTGGCTATGAGGGATTCGTTTCAGTGTCGCAAAGTGATCCAGTGCTTCATGAACCTTCAAATAGCGATACATGCCGAATTGCTGTGGCAGATAGCCAAGGGACCGGCGAATATCCGTCTGGTTTTTTTGCCAATCGAAAGGGCCTTTCGTAATCGTACCCGATGACGGTTCAAGCAACGTTGCTAAAATGCGAAGCATCGTTGTCTTACCGGCGCCATTTGGTCCCAGCAACCCGAAACGTCCGGCCGGAATATCCAGATCGGCACGGTCCAGCGCTGCGGTCTTCCCATAACGCTTCGTCAAACACCGGATGCTCAAATCACTCATGCAGCAACCCCTCCTCCCTAAAAAATGAAATCATGTCCTGAAAGCGGAAAGGTTCATGGCTGGATATCAGCGCATACCAACGCAAAATCATCGCATGCAATTCCGTCATCGAACCGGGTCCGGAAAGATTGTCCCGGATGTTGGCAATGGCGTCGGCAGCCTGACGGTATGCCGGCTTTGCTTCTCTGTTTTGGATTTGATCCTTATCAACAAGATCCTGATACAAATTGTCCAGTGATTCCTTTGCAACGTCCATATCACCTGTCACCCGGTACTTCAGCCATGCGGCGCACAATGAATCAAATGTCGCCAAGGCATTCGAATCCGCATTGACATAGCCTTTATAACAGCAATGGGAGAGTGCCAGACAGGAAGCAATGCTGCATGCCAGATCTTCAGGGCTTCTATTGTCATAATAAAGCAGGCTGGATGAGTCATCCAGATAGCAGATATTATATTCACCGCATCCCGCGATATAAAATCCCTGGAAAAAATCCTGTGCTGCGTCAATCGGCGCAGGCGCAAAAACCAAAGGTTTCTGCATATCGATCTGTTCCGCCGGATCCAGTCCGAGCATGGAATAAAGGCCGGAATATTTCTCCCAGACAGACCGGCACAAAGCGACCCTGTTTCCGATCTGTGCCGGGTAATACATCGGAGCGGAACCGGAAGGATCCAATCTCATCATCGGATTGGAATAGATCATCAATCCGCTGTTTACGGATCCCGCCCATTGATTCTTTGTCCTGGCCGGCAGATTGCAGAAAACGATTTCATTCTGCGGCATCCTGCAATTCAATTCATACCGCACCGGTTGATCCCATGTGATTTCCCGCAAGGAGGATCGGCTGCCGGGCTTCGCCTGCGGAATAAGACCCGGATACGGAAGCCACGGGAATCGGCGATCCAGCGACAGATCATATCGGCTTGCCGGGTATTCCGGAGAACCGCATCCGCTATATACCATTTCAATTACGGTAATATCGCCTGCATTCAGAATGTCGGGAAACTGAATTTCCAGGTAATCTCCGTTTTGTTGAAACGATGGTTCCTCTCCTCCAGTTTTAGCACATAAAACATGAAAATCTCTGTAGAGGGTAAAGATCTGTCGATCTGTTTGGCATTCCGCCTGCAAGGTCATGCTGACTTTTACATCAACATTCTGTATGCCGACATTCAGGTCGATCGTGTAATCAAGGGGTTTCAGGGAGTTGGCGGATTTAACAGATTGGCTTTTATCTCTCGAATAATAAGCATAATCATACCTCGATGCATAATTGGCAGGATCGTTA
>CAZDPQ010000071.1:0-12317 GCA_964507305.1 uncultured Oscillospiraceae bacterium | reverse complement strand
GATCTTCGCCGCATCCAGCGCGCGGTAAAGCGTCGCGCCGATCGTGAGGATCGTGATGTCCTTGCCGGGGCGCTTGATGTCCGGTTCGCCGATCGGGATCTCGTAGCTTCCCGCCGGCACGCCGCCCTCGTGGAATAGCTCGCCCACGTCGTAGATGCGCTGGCTTTCGAAGAAAATGACCGGGTCGGTTCCATTCAGGGCCGATGCCATGAGGCCTTTCGCGTCATACGGCGTCGCGGGGAAAACGACCTTCAGGCCCGGGATGTGGGCAACGAGGGACGTCCAGTCCTGGGAGTGCTGCGCGCCGTACTTCGAGCCGACGGACACCCGCATGACGACCGGCATTTTGAGGATGCCGGCGGACATGGCCTGCCACTTCGGAAGCTGGTTGAGGACCTCGTCCCCCGCCCTGCCCAGGAAATCGCAGTACATCAGCTCGATCAGGGCCCTTCCGCCGCACATCGCATAGCCGACCGCGGAGCCGACGATGGCGCCTTCGGAAATCGGCGAATTGAATAGCCTGTGGTACGGCAGGGCTTCGGTCAGTCCGCGGTAGACGGCGAACGCGCCGCCCCAGTCGCGGTTTTCCTCGCCGTAGGCGACGAGGGTCGGATCTTCGTAGAATTTATCGATGATCGCTTCGAAAATGCCGTCGCGCAGCTGGTAGACCTTGTTCTTGGACACAGGCTTCCCGTCGGCGCCGATCGCGAAACGCTCTTTCTTCGCGATCGCAAGGACCCTCGGGTTTTCGCTCTTCGGCATCAGGACTTCGGGAGCCCTGTCTTCCATGGAAGGCACCCGCATGTTGGAGAACATGATCTTCTCGATCGCATCGGGCGTCCTGCCGAGGTCCATCCTCGGGGAAATGACCGGATCCGCCGCCATCTGCACGGCGTCGGTGATGGTCCGGATGACCATCTCATCGATCGCGTCGAACTCGTCCGAACCCGCGACGCCGGCGGCGACCAGGCTGAGCCGGTACGCGGCGATCGAATCTTCCTTCTCCCAGGCCTCCTTCTCTTCGGGGGTCCTGTAGGAGTCCGCGTCGGACGGCGAGTGGCCGGAGAACCGGTAGGTGATCGTGTCGAGGAGGACGGGGCCTTTCTTTTCCTTCAGGATCTTCAGCTTGCGCGACATGGCCTCGATGACCGCCAGGGGATTGTACCCGTCGACCCTCTCGGCGTGCATCTGCTCCTTGTTGACCCCGGCGCCGATCCTCGCGGGGAAATCATAGCCCATCGTCTCGCCGCGCGTCTGGCCGCCCATTGCATATTGGTTGTTCATGATGTTGAGGATGAAAGGCAATCCGCCCTTCATGTCGCCCTCCCAGAGGTTGCGGTACTGGTCCATGGCCGAAAGCATCAGGCCTTCCCAGACAGGGCCGCATCCGAGCGATCCGTCGCCGATGTTGCAGATGACGACGCCGGGCTTGCGGTTGATTTTCTTATACAGCGCCGCACCGACCGAGATATCGGCGGAGCCGCCGACGATGGCATTGTTCGGGTAGATGCCGAACGGCAGGAAAAACGCGTGCATCGATCCGCCGAGTCCCTTGTGGAACCCGGTCTCCTTCGCGAAGATCTCGGCAAGCGCGCCGTAGACCAGGAAATCGACCGCGATGTCCCGGACGCTCTTGCTCTTGCCCTGATGGAATTTCATCACGGCACTGTAGGCGGCGCCTCCGAGAAAGTCCTCCATGACCTTGACCAGCTCGTCTTCGGCAAGCTTGTGGATCGCGGAAAGCCCTTTGGCCAGGATCTCGCCGTGGCTGCGGTGCGATCCGAAAATGAAATCGTTCTTGTCGAGAAGATACGCCTGGCCGACGGAAGATGCCTCCTGCCCCATCGAGAGGTGGGCCGGGCCGGGATTGTTGTAGGCGATCCCGTTGTATGCGTTGGTCGTCTTGACGGTGTAGAGCATCGTCTCGAACTCGCGGATCATGCGCATGTCGCGGTAGATCCTCAGGAAATCCTGCTTCCCGTAATTTTTCTTTTCCTCTTCGATCGTCCGGCCGTACTGATTGACAGGGATTTTCTCGAATTCGATGTACCCCGCTTTCCGGATCTCTTTGGGATCGACAAACAATGCTTTCGTCATGGTACTTTTCCTCCAGAAGGTTGATTCGTTCTATGATTCCGATGAAACGCTTTTTATAACTGGAAAACGGCTTCGCGGATGATCTCGGCGACCGTCGGGTGCGGGAAAATATATTCTTTGATGTCCTCGACCCGCATCTCGCTTTCGATAAGGATCCCCGCCGCGACGATGATCTCCGAGGCGTAGCTTCCGATCATGTGGCATCCGATCAGCCGATTGCGGCGCGGGTCGACGAGGATCTTGCAGATGCCGTCGCCCCGGTCGTTCTCGGCCATGTACCGGCCGCTGAAATTCATCGGGACGGAAGACTTGACGTATTCGATCCCCTTTTCCCTGCAGCTCTCTTCCGTTTCGCCGACGCTGCCGACTTCCGGATCCGTGTAGATCACCGAGGGGACCGCGTCGTAGCGCATGACATCCCTGCGGCCGCGCAGGTTGTTGACGATGACTTCCGATTCGCGGTACGCCGCGTGGGCAAGCATCCAGACCCCGTTGACATCCCCGGCGGCATAGACGCCCGGCACGTTGGTGCAGCCCTTGTCGTCGACGACGATATGTCCCCGTTCGACAAGGACGCCGAGGGTCTCCAGGCCGAATCCCTTCGTGACAGGCCTGCGCCCGATGGACATCAGGACAGCGTCTGCTTCAGCGGTCCGGGTCTCGCCGTTTTCCTCATACTCCACGGCACCCTTGCGGACTCCGGTCACCTTGCAGGACAGCTTGAACACGATGCCTTTCTTCTCGCAGTTTTTCTGAAGGATCTGCGAGATCTCGCGGTCGGTCGGACCGGCGATCTTGTCCAGCATCTCGATCACCGTGACCCGGGAGCCGACGGCGTTGAAATAGCCGGCCATTTCGAGGCCGATGACGCCGCCGCCCACCACGACCAGCTTCTCCGGGATGGTCCGGAGGTCGAGGATCTCCCGGTTGGTCATGACGAAGCCCTCCGCGAGGCCTTCCTTCACACCGGGGATCGGCGGAACGATCGCTTCGGATCCGGTCGCGATCAGCAGCTTCGGCGACTCGAACACATCCTCGCCGACTTTGACCCGGATGATGCCGCCGGTCCTGCCGAGGATCTCGCCGGAACCTTCCCGGACCGTCACATGGTTGGCCTTCATCTGGCTCTTGACGCCGGCGACCAGGTTGCGGACGACCTTGTTCTTGCGGTCCACGACCGCGTTCTGGTCGATGGAAACGCCGGATGCCGTCACGCCGTACACGCCGCCGTGCAGGGCATGGCTATAGATTTTCGCGCTGTTGAGCAGGGTCTTGGAAGGAACGCAGCCTTCGTTCAGGCAGACGCCGCCGAGCGCTCTTTTCTCGATGAGGAGCACATCCATGCCCGCGTGTCCTGCCCTCTCCGCCGCCACATAGCCGGCCGGCCCTCCGCCGAGTACAATCAGATCCACCATATCGTCTTCGTCCTTTCGATCGTTTATCGTTTCCTGTGCGCCGTCAGCCGATCAGCAGCAGGGAAAAATGCTCGAGCGTTTCTTTCAGCTCCTTGAGGAACCGGGCCGCCGGCGCGCCGTCGAGCGCGCGGTGGTCAAACGTAAGCGACAGCCCCATGGACGGATAGGGGACCGCCCGGCCGCCGATGTCGCGTACGGCGGTCGTGATGGTGTTGACGCCCAGGATGCAGGTCTGCGGCGGATTGATGACCGGCGTGAAGGATTCGATCCCCAGCGTTCCGAGGTTGGTCACCGTGAAGGTCCCGTCCTTGAGGAGGTCCGGAGAAATGGTCCCCTTCTGGCATTCTGCCGCAAGCTCCTTGGCTTTCTTCGACAGTCCGGCCAGCGACAGCCCGTCCGCGCCGCGGATCGTCGGAACCATGAGCCCGCGGGGCGTGTCGACCGCCATGCCGAGGTTCACGGTGTTGAAAAACACCATTTTTTCGGGATCATAGTGCGCGTTGCAGAGCCGGTGGTTCTTCAGGACCCGGGATACCGCGTACAAGATGATGTCGTTGAGCGTCGGATTGGCGCCCGGCATCGAAAGCCCGAGCTGATCCGCCAACCCGGACTCTTTAGCCTTCTTGAGCTTGGCGCGCAGTTCGAGGATGTCCGTCGCGTCGAAACTGGCGCTGAGCGTCAGCTGCGCCATGGTCGAAAGCGATTCGTGCATGGCGGCCGCGATCAGCTTGCGGATATGGCTGTGCTTCTCTTCATACGATTCCGGTGCCGCCGGAGCAGGCGCGGGAGCAGCTTGCGAGGGCGCAGCGGTGACCGCGGGAGCTGCCTGAGCGGAAGCGGCAAGATCCGCGGCGCGCACGCGTCCGCCGATCCCGGTCCCCTGCGCTCCGACCGCATATTCCATTCCGGCCGCCGGTGTGGCAAGATGGCCTTCGCCGGCCAGGCGGAGGACATCGCGCTCGATGATCCTGCCCTTCGGGCCCGACGGCTGCGCGAACCGCAGGTCGGCGCCCTGCCGCTCCGCCAGATGCCTGGCGCGCGGGGAGACCGGGCTTCCCGGCAGTCCCGGCGCCGCAGCAAGCTGTCCTGCCGTTTTCACCGCAGGCTCCGCGGAAACGGCCGCCGGCATTCCGGCAGCGGCGGATGCCGCGGCGGGTGCGGGTGCTTCTCCCGCGCCGCGCGGATCGAAAGCCCGTGTGTCGGCCCCGTGCTTTCCGATCACGCATACATTGGTCAGGCAGGGAACGTCATCCCCTGCTTCAAAAAAGATCGCAAGCATTTCGCCGCTGAATTTCGATGCTTCGTCAAAGGTGGCTTTGTCCGTTTCGTAGGTAAACAGCAGATCGCCTTCCACAACAGGGTCGCCGACCGACTTGTGCCATTTGCCGATGATGCAGCTTTCGACCGACTGCCCCTGCCTGGGCATGATCACGGCGTTCGCATCCGCGGACGAAAGCGCCGCCGGAGCCGTTGCTGCAGGAACCGAAGCTGACGTTTCGTTCGCCGAAGCAATTGCTTCGGCTGCCGGTGCGGAGACCGCGGATGCAGCTGTGGCGCCTGAGGGTGCAAAAGCGGAGATGTCCTCGCCTTTCGTCCCGATCACGCAGACATTCGTCAGGCAGGGAACATCGTCCCCTTCCTCGAAAAAGACCGCCAGCATTTCGCCCGAAACCTTCGCGGCTTCATCGAATGTTGCTTTGTCGGTCTCGTAGGTGAAGAGCAGATCCCCTTCCTGCACCGTATCTCCCGGTTTTTTATGCCATTTGCCGATGATGCAGCTTTCGACCGATTGGCCCTGTCTGGGCATGATTACCGCTGTAGCCATACTGAACCCTCCTGATTCGTCTCACTCATAAGTCATTTCAGCATCTTCTGCCCGCCCGTGACCGGGATCGCCTGACCCGTCTCGTACTGCTGCTCCACGCAATAGAAAATCGCGCGGGCGACATCCGAAGGCAAACATCCGCGCCGGATGGGCGATTTGGACAGGTAATACTCCTTCACATCCGCGACCGTCTTCGCGCCGGGGACCTTGCCCGCTTTGAGATACGACACGAACAGGCCCTTTTCGGGATCGCTCCACAGAGGACCCTCGTAGTAATTGCCCGGGCAGATGGAATTGACCTTGATCTTGTCGCCTACCAGCTCAAGCGCGAAGCTTTCGGTCAGCCCGATCCCCCCGAACTTGCCGCCGGCGTAGGCGAAATTCCGGTTCGATCCCTCGAGCCCGGACTTGGAATTGATCTGGATGATGTCAGACCAGCGGTCCGGGTCGATCGCGGCCTGGATCTTCATCGGGCGCGAAGCATATTTCACACCGAGAAAATATGCGGTGTAATTGATCTTCGTGACGAACTCGAACGATGAAAGCGCCATGTCCTCGAGGCTTCCCGCCTTGAGCACGCCGGCATTGCTGACGAAAATGTCGAGACCGCCGAATTCGAGGACCGTCGTCTCGATCATTTCACGGACCGAATCCTCGTTCCCGACATCCACCTTGACCGCAAACGCGGCCCAATCGCCGTACTGCCCGTTGAGGCGCGCGGCCACCTTTTCCGCAAGCTCGATGTTCAGGTCGGCGATGACCGTCAGGCTTCCCTCGCGGACCATTTCCTCCGCGATCCCTTCGCCGAAGCCCTGTGCGCTCCCGGTCACGATCGAGATCCTGCCCGCGAGGCGTCCCGCTGGCGCAGGGACTCCCGCCGCCGGCGCCGCGTACCGCTGCCCGTCCGCAATGCAGGCGAGCGCCCGGTCCGCTTCCGTCTTCGACGGACCCGCCGCGAAGGTGCCGATCTCCGCGACATGCACGGCCTGCAGTTCGGGATTTTCCGCGAATGCTTTCTTCAGCGAATCATAGAGAATATTCATATCCGGATCGAACGGGACATATGCGCCCCGGATCCCGGCAGCCTCAAAGGCTTTCTCCGCCTGCAGCCGGCCGAAGCCGGCCGTCAGCCGCGAACAGGCTGCGACGGGATACATCCCGCCGGCGCCGGCAAGCGCGCGGACCGCCGGAGCGATCGCCGCTGCGGTCGTGCGGTCGGCGCGGGCTTCCTTGATATAGTGGTCCATGAAGCGCCTCCCTTCAGATCGCCTTCGCGTGCGCGAGCAGGTATTTCTCCGCTTCCCCGCACCACAGGCCGTTGTTGGCTTCCGTAATGTCCGCGAGCTTCGCGAAAACCGGATCGCCGTCCGCCTTGGACCTGAAGTCGGCGATCGCCGTCAGCGGCATGGAGATCTGGGTGTAGATCAGCTTCTTGCCGCCGGGGATCTTCGGAAGGTTGAGCGTCGCCTCGGCGTCCGCGTCGAGTCCGCCGACATGCGTGATCATGGACGAGGGGTTGATGATCCCCGAAGACATCAACTCGAGGGATTCGATCATGTCGGCCGTGTTGCCCCCGCTATTGCCGGTCACATGGGTCGCCATGTAATGGACATTGTAGAAATTGAATTCCGCCGAAAAGGCGCTGTTGGTCGGGCCGGCGAAGAAATTCAGGCAGCCGTCCTGGGCCAGGATGCGGTCGCCCTGCTCGACGACCGGCTTGACCGGCGCATAGACATAGACATCGTCGTACCCTCTGCCGTCTTCCGTCAGGGAACGAAGATGCGCCGGCACGTCTTCGATGCCCGCAGTATTGACATAGACCAGCTTCACGCCGTTTCGCAGGGCTTCTTCGACCGTATAGACCGATGCCGCCCGCGCCAGCCTGGCTTCGTCGATGTCGGTGACGACGAGGAGGCCGGGCTTCCGTTCATTGTGGATCGCGTAATCGATCGCGCCGAGTCCCATCGGGCCTACTCCTGCCAGGAGCGCCATATTGCCGCCCTTCACGATGCCCATCCTGTGGTCGTAGCTGCCCGGCGTCGTATGGTAATTGACATGGAAACCGCCCACGATGCAGGACACCGGTTCCGAAAGAGATCCGAAGTAAAATGCGTCGCCCGTATAGCGGAGAAGGCATCCGAATTCCATGACTTTGGCCGGGATAATGATGTAAGTGGCGGCTCCGCCGATATACCGGTAGGAATACCCGGGTGCCGAATAAATGTCGTTCGGATCGTTGAGGGCCGGCTGGATGGAGAAGCGGTCCCCCGCCTTGAACCGGTCTGCCCATTTCGCGCCGACCTCCACGAGCTCGCCGCAGAATTCATGCCCGATGATAATGGGGTTTTCCGCGACATCCTTCGGGACCCGCTTGTGGTCCGGACCCTGTTCCGCTGCCTTGTAAGAGGACATGCAGATGCTGTCCGAAATGATCTTCGCCAGGATCTCGTCATCCTTGATTGCCGGAAGCTCGAATTCCTCGAGCCTGAGATCCCTTTTGCCGTAAAGTCTCACCGCTTTTGTTTTCATTTTCGTTTCCTCCTGTGTTTATCACCGTTTCGCAGGGCCGCTCAGATCACCGTGGCCTTCGCCTGCCTGGCAGCTTTGGCGTAAGCCTCGCCGAGCGGCTGGTCCGTCACGAGGATGTCGATGTCCGAAAGCTTCGCGAACGTATAGGGCATGCCGCATTCCGCCTTGGACATATCCATCATCATGATCACCGTATGGGCTTTCTTGATCACCAGTTTTTTGATCTCCGATTCGAAATAGTCGCCGCAGGTAAAGCCGCTGTTGAGCGAAAACGCACTGGCCGCCATGAAGGCGATATCGATGTTGAGTTCCTTGACGTATTCGGCGGCATTGTATCCCGACAGCGACATGGTGTCCCTGTTGAGCCGGCCGCCGGTGAGGCTGACCTTGACATTCGGGAGCTTGATAAGCTCCATTGCGATGTTGGGCGACGATGTCAGGACAAAGAGGTTGGCGTCCGTGAGCTTCTGGACAAAATACATGCTGGTCGTGCCGGAATCGATGTACAGGGATCTGCCCGGCACGACGAACCGGGACGCCTTTTCGGCGATCGCGATTTTGGCTTCCGTATTTTCCCCCATGCGCTGGGTGTACGCGGCCTCCTTGAGCATCGAAAGGTGTGCGATCGACTTGGCCCCTCCGCGGGTCCGGACGATCTCCCCGCGCTGTTCGAGGTTCTCCAGGTCCCGCCGGATCGTCATGCCGGAAACATCGGGCAGCAGATTTTCCAATTCGCTGAAGCGAACCTCGCCTTTGGACTGGATGTAGAGATTGATCACTTCCCGCCGGTTCGTCGACATAAGATCTCCTCTCTGCAACATAACATGCTGATGTTCATTTCTAACAAATCTATGTTCATTTATAACATTTGTCTTCATCATACCACAGCGCGGACCGGAGTGCAACACAAAAACGGAAAGTCGGAACGGCCGCGGAAATGGTATAATCCTATCAAATTGAGAGATACGCTTTCCGGGGGTTTCGGGATGATATTTCAGGTCGGAGAAGATATGTTTGACGTGCGTTTCGCCCGCGCGGGGAGCGATGCAGACCGGTCGAAGCTGATCGTACTGTGGAATGCCTGTTTCGACGACACGCCCGGATTCGTCGACTTTTTCTTCAGCCGCCGCTACTTTCCGGATCACTGCGTCTGTGTCACATCCGGGGGGAGGATCGTGAGCGCCATGCACGCCATGCCGGTCCGTCTCCTGATCCGCGGGGTGCCGGTCCGTTCGGCGATCGTCGCCGGGGTCGCCACTCTGCCGGAGTTCAGGGGACGCGGCCTGATGCGCCGTATGTTCGACTTTTTCCTTCCGGAGATGCGCAGCCGGGGGATCACGGCCATCACCTATCACCCGGTGGATTTTGCCATCTACCGTTCGCTTGGCCACCTCGCGGCGACGCGGGCCGATATGTACAAGATCCCCGCCGGGGACATGCCCGCCGCGTCCGCGCCGGATCCCGGAGGATCTGCCGTTTTCGGCGCAGCCGGCTTGCCGGAGGATGAGGAGGAAGGCGCGTTCCGCCTGTATTCGGAGAGCGCGCCCGCCTATTCGGGGATCGTCCGGCGGACCCGTGCGGATTTCCGGCTCAAGATCGCGGACTACGCGTCGTCCGGGGCGAAATTCCTGCGCATCCGCGACGGAGACCGGACGGCTGCCTATTGTTTTTATTTCGATATGCCTGAAGAATGGATCGTCGAGGAATTCATGGCCGCCGACGATGCCGCGAAGGGCAGGCTGCTCGGGCTGCTGACGTCCGGTCGCGGAGACAAAGCCCTCTCTGCACGGCTCCCGCCTTCCGGCGCCCATCCCCTGGGCAGCCTGGTCCCCCAGAACGCGCTCGGCGTCACCGGCCTGCCGGAGTTCATCGCATCCCTCCGGCTGGACCGCTTTCTGGAAAGGGATATCCTGAGCCGGTTCATCGTCAAGACGGAAGACCCTCTGACCGAAGGGAACTGCGGGGCGCTCGACCTGTGCGGCCGCGCATCGGCCGGACCCGCGTCCGTACGCACAGACATCGGCCGTTTTGTCCAGTTCCTGTGCGGATACCACTCTGCCGCCGAATGGGCTCCGGAGCACGGCCCCGGCTTCGATCCCGCGCTTTTTTGCTCCGTCGGCGAAGCCCTTGGACCGGAAAACTGCTTTATCGTCGACGAATACTGACGGATCGGAATCGCTTTCAGCGCTTGTCGAAAGTCAGGACGGCAAAATACGTCGGATCGAGCTCCGACACAGCATCCCGGATCCGGGTGCTCAGTTCTTCGTCCGTCAGCGCGAAATCAAATGGCACCGCGACGTCGAATATGAAGTTGGTGTGCGACAGGCTCCACACCGCCCTGAAATCATGCATGGAGAGCAGCGGCGAGATCGACTGCAGGATCCCTTCGACTTTTTCCCTTGCCTCATTCGTCCTTGGGTCGCTGTTCTCGATGGGATCGAGGTGGATGACCAGATGGATGTTCATCTCCCGCCGGACTTCCCGTTCGATGTTGTCGGCAAGGTCGTGGCTTTCCATCATGTTGCGGCCGGCCGGGACCTCGCAGTGCACCGACGCGAAATGCGCGCCGTAGCCGTAGGAGTGGATCTCCAGGTCGTGGAGCCCGGTCACGCCCTGGTAGGTCAGGATCTTTTTCGACAGCTTGTCGACCAGCTCCGGCGGAGGGGCCGCGCCGATCAGCGTGCTCATGGTGTCGGACACGAGCCGGATGCCGAAATACAGGATCATGACAGAAACGACTAGCCCCATCAGGCCGTCGGGATTGACGCGGCCTCCCGTCATGACATGCACGGCGATCGACAGGAGGATCGCCGACGTGGTGATCACGTCGTTCCGGCTGTCGGCGGCTGCCGCGAAGAGCGCGACCGAGAGGATCTTCTTGCCGGTCCGGGCGTAGAAGACCCAGAGCCCGAGCTTGACCGCGATGGACCCCGCCAGCACGAGGATCATGAAGAGGTTCGGGTCCGGGTCCTGCGGGCGGATGATTTTTTCGATCGAGGTCTTGCCGAGCTGAAGGCCCAGAAATACGATGATGACGGACACGAGGAAGCCGGAGATATATTCCATGCGGGCATGGCCGAACGGATGCTCCTTGTCGGCAGGCTTACCGGAAAGTCTGAAGCCCAGGTATGTGATCGTCGAATTGGCAGAATCGGACAGGTTGTTGACCGCGTCGGCGATCACGGCGATGCTGCCGGAGAGCGTACCCGAGATGACTTTAAGAAGGAACAGGGTGAAATTGACCCCCATCCCGATGGCACCCGCGCGTTTACCCCAAAGTTCCCGCTGCTTGCCCACCGAATATTCCGCCGGCTTCGGCTTCGCCTTCGACACGCTGCGTTTCTGTCCGTTCTCCATGATGTCCGTCATCCTTTCCATCGTTTCATCCGATCCGCTTCGGAAACCGGTGCTGCTCCGGAAGCAGGTCCCGCTTACGGAAGGGTATTGCCGGCCGCAAGGTAAATCTCGTACCATTCGTCGTGCGTCAGGCGGATCTCCGTCGCCCGAATGCAGTCCAGAAGCCGGAAAGGCTTCATCGTGCCCGTGACCGGCTGCATCACTGCCGGATGCCGCAGGAGCCAGGCCATCGCGATCGTGGTGTTCGTGACACCGTACCGCTCCGCGATCTCGTCGATCTTGCGGTTGAGCGCGGGAAACTCATCGCTGCCGAGAAAAACCCCTTTGAAGAAACCATACTGGAACGGAGACCAGGGCTGGACCGTGATGCCGCTGAGCCGGCAGAAATCCAGCACATGCCCGTCCCGGCTCACGGCGGCGTCGGTGAGCATGTTGACATTGATGCCGGACGAGACCATCGTCGCGTTGGTGATGCTCATCTGCAGCTGATTGGCCGCGATCGGCCGGCGCAGGTATTTCTGCAGGAGGCGGATCTGCATCGGGTTGTGGTTGGAGACCCCGAAATGCCGGACTTTGCCGCTGTCCTCCAGGATGTTGAACGCCTCCGCGACTTCCTCCGGTTCGACAAGAGCGTCGGGCCGGTGCAGGAGCAGCACGTCAAGGTAGTCCGTCCTCAGCCTGCGCAGGCTTCCCTCCACCGCTTCCAGAATGTGCTTTTTGGAAAAATCATACGACTTGCCGGGGATGATCCCGCATTTGGACTGCAGGATGATCTTCTCCCGGATGTCGTCGTTCATGTGGATCGCCTCCGCGAAGATCTCCTCGCAGGTGCCGCCGCCGTAGATGTCTGCATGGTCGAAAAAGCAGGCGCCGTGCTCCAGCGCGATCCCGATGAACTGCTCGGCTTCGCTTCTGCTGATCCTGTGGATGCGCATGCAGCCGACCGCGATCGAAGGCACCTGCAGGTCTGTGACGCCCAGTCTGATCGTTTTCATCTTCCGTTCGCTCCTTCCTTCCCATCGGCATGGGATCATGGTTCCTACAGGCTGATTGTATACCATCACGACTGTTGATATTACCTGGACAGCAATAAA
>CAZDPQ010000070.1:4885-12318 GCA_964507305.1 uncultured Oscillospiraceae bacterium | reverse complement strand
ATACTTCTAATATCGAACCTTTATAGCGGTGATATTAGCAATCTGGCTTCTGTAATTTATACATTGTTTCCTTTGCTTCTGCTGACAATGAATGACATGGACAATATTGATTCAGAACGTGGACTTCGCTATCTATATAGACTATTATTCGCCATTTCAATTATTATGATTTTCACAACTTTATTGGATTATTATACTGGTATAATCTCAAGACTTATGATTTATTTATTGTCAAAAACATATACTTTAGAAACAAGCTCTTTACTTAGAACAATTATCACATATGTAAACGCCAGTAAGTTCAGATGCAATACATTTTGGGGGCAGGCATTGAATTCATGCAAATACTTTCTGACTTTTTATTTATTGCACTGCATATTAAAAACAAAAGGAATAAGCAGATATTACATCAAAGAAATACTTGTAATTATAATAACTGCGATCGGAGTTGTTCTTGCCGGTAGCAAATCAGGCTTGGTCATATTAGGCGCAATGATACTGGTTTACTATTTACGCAAGGACAACATAAAATACTTATTGCCAATAGCAATAATTTCAATTGTGATAATGCAATCTGAATTGTTTAACATTTATATCGGATATCGATTTGAAACGATAGACTTATCAAGCGGACGAAATGATTTAATCCGACTTATATTATCTGGTACCATAGATCCACCTGGACTTTGGGGAGGAGGAGGTGCGTCGTTTTCACGAAGCATTTTGCTACCATTTGGAGCAACAGTCAATTTTGAGTATCCGTTTATTATGTTCGCTTATGATTATGGTCTTATTTTTGCAATTTTATTCGAGCTTATGCTTTTTGTACCTGTTTTTTACTTAACAAAGCATAAAGCGTATCGAAAAGCGACTATAGTGTTTCTTTATATCGTTTACTTAAACGTATTCAACGGTTTATCAAGCAAAGGAGATGCAGTTTTACAATTTAGTCTGTTGATGGCTCTTGTCATGTTTTATGAAGCTAAAAATATTCATGTTCAACCTATCATTACAATATAAAAATCGGAGAGATAAAATGAAAATTTGCATTGTTCAAAGAGTCCTACTATTCTATAGAATTGATTTATTTACACGCATATCGAAATATAATAACGTTGAATTAATCATACTGCATGGAGAGGATATAAAGGGAACAAAGTTCCTAAACTATAAAGATGCAGTGCCCTTCAAGCATATTGAACTGTCAACAAAGATGTATGTGCATGGCACTCACAAGGCATTGATTTGGTTCAAGGGATTACAGAAAGCGTTGGATGATTTAAAACCGGATGTTCTTATCCTCGAAGGAGAGAACAATATGCTAAATAATATTCGTATCGGTAGATGGTCAAAAAAGAATAATATTCCTTTCCTATGGTGGAGTCTTGGTTTAATACCTGGCTTTCAATATACTTTGTATCAAAGGTTGTATCATCCGTTTTTACTTAAATTGCTTGATCAGGCGAAATCGATTATCGGCTATTCAAGCTATACACAGCAATATTATCACTCCCTCGGTATTTCCTCCGAAAAGGTCATCGTGTGCAATAATTGCCTTGACTATGAAAAGATTGACATTGCTATCGAACGATGCAGACTGCTTGCAGCAGACCTCCGAGCGAAATATACAGCGGAAGGACAAAAGCTTGTTTTATATGTTGGAAATATTGAAAAGCGTAAGAGGCTTGACACCTTGATTCAAGCTTTTGCCGGAATCCCTCAAGAAAAGGCAGTATTGTTTATTGTCGGTGATGGTTCTGACAAGGCAAACTCCGAAAGGATGACCGAGGAAATCGGATTGCAGAATGTAGTTTATACTGGTTCGGTATACGAAAATGTGAGTATGTATTTCTCCGCTGCGGATCTGTTCGTTTTGCCAAGCTTAGGAGGATTGTCCATATATCAGGCAATGGTCCATCGTTTACCTGTTATTTGTGGTTCGGCAGATGGAACCGAAAGAGATTTAGTCAGAAGCAATGGCTTGATATTAGATCAGGTTGATTCTGAATCCTTGAGAAAGGCTATTGTCAGTTTGCTCGATGATCCTGCTAAAATGATTGATATGGGTAATGAAAGCAGACGCATTGTTGAAGATGAGATCAATCAGGCCAGAACTGTCGAAAATATGATGAGAGCTATTAATTCTGCTATTTCATCATTATAAAGGATTTACCATATGCGAATCGGATTGATAGTAGAAAATATCGGAAAACATGGTGGAGTGGCAAGAGTTAATAGCATTATTGCAAATGCATTTTCGACATCTGGACATGATGTTACTATTTTGACTTATCAGAAGATCAATAGAGACGTTTTGGTTTATCCCTTGGATGCGAAGATAAGCGTTCAAGTGATGCAGCATGGAAAAATAAAAGGCGCCAATAGGCTCCTAAAAGTTGGTTGGTTCGAATGCTTCAGGGGGCTCTTGCTGAATGGATTGTTTCCCGAATCATCTATTCGAGAGCTTGATTCCATTATTAAAAACAATAATATTGACTGCATGATAGCCAGTCACGCATGGTGCAGCATTTTATTGTCTCATACGCAGAACAAATGTACTAAAATCGGCTGGCAGCATAACGAAACAAAATCAAACTTTACCGCATACAGATATAATGCTCATCTAAAAAATGAATTGCTGGAAGCCATAAAGAAACTTGATCAATATGTAACAATTAATAATTATGACAAGGTAGTGCTCACAGAATATTATGGAATAACAGCAGATAAAATAACAGTCATCCCAAATCCATTATCTATCCCGATTGGCAAGCATCATGATGAGATACATTATAAAATTATTGCAGGTGGCATATTGACATATCACAAAGGAATCGATCTTCTGTTATCAGCAATGGTAATTGTACAGAAGAAGTTTCCTGAAATCACTTGCATTGTATTCGGCGATGGTCAGGAAAAATCGAAGCTTCTTCGTTTAACGAAGAAAAATCATTTGGCAAATATTGATTTCATCGGTTATGTTGAAAATGTAGCAGCTTTGTTGAACCGTTGTGACCTCTTTGTCTTGCCATCGCGAACAGAAGGATTTGGACTAGTGGCAACAGAAGCAATGTCACAGGGGGTACCTGTTATATCCTTTGATACGAATGGACCTAAAGATATCATCGAACCATCCGTTAATGGAATGATTATTCATAGGAGTGGAAATCAACAGAATGATATCATTCAGCTGGCACATGCAATCATCGAGTTTTATAGCAACCGTTCGAAAATTATGTGCTTATCGGAAAATTCGATTAATCGAGCCAGATTATATGAACCAGAAAAAATCATTAAAAAATGGCTGGATCTTTTTCAAGAATGCAGAGCACTGAATGAGCGAAAATAAGTATCTTTTTAAAAAGTTCATAGGTTTTTCCATTGGACCACTATTTGGTGCGATGATCAATGCAATCATTACACCGATAATTGCATATTTTATTACTCCTGACCAGTTCGGTATAGTAGGACTCTTTACAACTGCTCAATTGATATTGGTTTCTATCGCATATCTTGGATTAGATCAATCCTATAGTTATGAGTTCTATGCAGCAAAAGACAGGAATACTTTATTACATAATTGCATGCTCTTATCGCTTTTTGCTGCATTGCTTTTCAGCTCGGTTTTATTATTGTTTCCAAGCCAATTCGGATCACTGCTTCTGAATGGCGAAAAGCAATTGTTTCCAATTTATATGTTAGCTTTTTCCATCCCGATATCGGTCATCGAAAGATATATATTAGTGTCTTTACGCATGCAGGAAAAAGCTTATGAGTATTCGATGTTTAATCTACTATCGAAGATTCTGGTATTCGTGTGTGTAATCACTTCACTATTTGTTTTTAAGCGCAATTTTATTACGATCATATCGGCAACGGTGCTTGGACAATATATCAGTGATATTATTCTTATTATTATTTATAGAAAATCACTTAAGTTTTCGCGTAATTTCATCGATTTTCATCTACAGAAAAAAATGCTGCTATTTGGAATCCCATTGCTTGGGGTTATGATCATTGGTTTGGCACTTAATTCTATGGATAAGATCATGTTGAAAATCCTTAGCAGCAACACGGAATTAGGGATATATACGGTTGCATTGAAAATCGTTTCTATTATCACATTGCTACAATCAATCTTTACAACATTCTGGTTGCCTGTTGCTTATAGATGGAAAGACGAACAGGTAGATCAGCTAAAATTCAATAAAATCCAGAAATTGGTATTGCTGGGAATGGGTAATGTTTTTCTATTAGTAATCCTATGCAGAGAAGTTATACTACTGATGTTTAATTCACTGTATGATAATATTATATATATTTTCCCTTTTCTTATGTTTCAACCCATTTTGTATACATTAAATGAAGTAACCGGCATAGGGATACGCTTTTCAGGGAACAGTTATTACTCAACGATTTCGTCGATATTCGCGTTGTTGGCGAATCTCATCCTGAATAATCTGCTCATCCCACCTTTAGGCGCAAAAGGAGCTGCACTGGCAACAGGAATATCCTATTTCGTGCTATTTACATTCAACAGCATCGTTTCTCAGAGATTATGGAAAAAATTTCCTGTGAGAAAAATGTTTTTCAATGTCATATTTCTTATAATGATTGCTGTGGCGAATACGTTTCTTCTAAATAGCATTTATATCTATGTTATTACAATAATCAGCATCCTGCTTTTTAATGTTTATAATGGCAGGGATGTAGTAATGCTTTTTCAACTCGGACGTAGTTTTATAAAAAAAGATGTGAATCATATCAACCTATAAGTATGATAAAAATATGTTAAAAGGCAGCGACAAAATCATGTTTACAGCAAAAAGAATGGATTACCCCAAAAAACATAGAATTGCAGATAGAATAAAAAGAATTATCATAACCATCCTATCACTGCTGCTTGTTTTCTGCATCGGCATATGCGTTTATGTCTACAGGCTGCTGGACAAATCACCGTACATCGACATACCGGTCACCAGCGACTACAGCGTATCCGAGGGGATCTTGGATGACATATCCGATCCGAACGGCGAATCGTCGGTTCCATCAGAATCCGGAAGCAGCTCCGCCGCGTCGTCTGCGGTGATCACACGTTCTCCGGTCAAGTGGGGAGCCGGCAGGATCGGTGTGTATTATGATTCACGGTTCCCGATCCGGAAAGTCGAACCGATCGATCCGAATGTCGAGAATATTCTGGTATTCGGCGTGGATGCTCGTACCGCGGCGGAAAAACGGTCGAGGACGGACAGCATCATCATCGTCAGTATCGATACAAAAAACGATGCCATCAAGCTGACGTCCATCATGCGCGACACCCAGGTGCGGATCGAGGGCAGAACGCAGCCGAACAAGATCAACGCGGCGTATGTTTTCGGCGGGATCGGTCTCATGATCAATACGATCAATGAGAATTTCGGGCTGGATATCCAGCGATTCGCCATGCTTGACATGTTCTCGGCGGAAGGGATCATCGATGCGGTCGGCGGAACGCAGATCAATGTCACGAAAGATGAGATGGGGTATCTGAATCATTATCTGGATGAAACCAACAGACTGTTCCGGGATATTTCGAACCCGTCCCCTCATCTTGAGGAACCCGGCCTGCAGATGCTGAACGGAAGGCAGACCGTTGCCTATGGACGGATCCGGTATGTCGGTTCCGACTCGGCCCGCACCCAGCGCCAGCGGAATGTCCTGACCCAGCTGATCGTCCGGTTCAAAGCCGCGCCGGTCAGCAGCAAGCTGGCGGTCTTCGACCGGGTCGCCGGGGCTTTTGAGTCCAATATCACGAAAAATGAGATCGTTTCTCTGGCATTCGATACGCTTGCGGGAATGCATAATGTTCAGCAGTACAGGATTCCCGAGAGCGGGATGTATGTGACCGATAAAAGCAATTACAATCTGGTGGTCGATATGGAAAAGCAGATCCCTGCGCTCCATGCATTTATCTGGGGCAATACGGGGAAGCAGCTGACATCGCTGCCCGACGAGCAGGCCGACCCGACTTCCACGGCAACCCCGTCCCCGACTTCCACGGCAACGCCGTCGCCGACTTCCGCGGAGAGCTCTTCGGCGCCGGCCTCATCCGGAAGCACGGCTTCCGCCGGGTCCGCGGCGCAAGACTCAAACGTGCCGTAGGCTGGTCGGGCGGCAGGGGCACGGGGCTGCAGGGCAGGGCGGCATCGGCTTGACATTCGGCGCGATTGGCATACTATGGAAAATAGAGGATGGAATTTTTGCAGCGCATGATGTCAAGGAGAGTGATGACGATGGAAAAGATCATACTGAAAGCGGCCGTTCGAAGCGAAAAACCGAAGAAAATCAGAAAAGAGGGTTTTGTACCGGGCGTCCTTAATGAAGAAGACACCAAATCCGTGTCGGTCATGTTCAACGCGGTGGAGCTGGACAAGATCATTGCCCGCCACGGGCTGAATGCCAAGCTCTGGATCGACATGGCGGGCAAAAAGCATTTCGGGTATATCATGGAGGTCCAGAAGGATCCGGTGGAGCAGAAGGTCATCCATGTTTCGGTAAAGCTGCTGAAAAAGGACCAGGAGGTCCGGATCCATCTTCCGATCCATTTCCACGGACGCGATGAGCTGGCGCACCGGTTCCAGGAGCTGCATATCTATAAGACCGACATCGAGGTCATGGCGAAGGCCGCCCTGATCCCGGACACGGTTACGGTCGATGTGACGAAAAAGGCGCTCGGCGAGCATGTCACGGCGGCGGATTTCGGGCTGCCGAAAGAGGTGAAGGTGATGGATCCGGCTGACGAGATCTACGCGGCGGTCAAGGCCGGCAGGATCAAGGTGGAATTGCCGGAGCCCGAGGCGGCGGCGCCTGAAGCGGAATCGCCGGCGCAGGAGACCGCGGCCGCAAAGGCGGAAGAGGGCTGATAGGAAAGGGCTGATGAAAACTCCGGAATTTTTCCGGAGTTTTTGCTGGATAGGCTATTGCGGCGGAGGCGTCGGGAACGTATAATCGGAGCGTATAATCTGCTTTCAGGGGAGTGATTTTTTTGAGGACGCTGAAGTCGTTATTCCTTTCGGTCTTCCTGTCGGCCGCTCTGCTCCTTTTACCGTGCCTGGTTTCGTGCAGGGCGTCGGACGGTTCCGCGGACAGCGCGGCGGTGAGCTTTGACGCGCAGCGGGACCGGATCGTGATCGAGATGGAGGACGGAGGGATCATCCGGCTCGAGCTGTATCCCGATCAGGCTCCGGCTACGGTGGCGAATTTTGTGAAGCTTGTGGACGAGGGCTTTTACGACGGCCTGAAGTTCCACCGGGTCATCGATCATTTCATGATCCAGGGAGGAGACCCGAAGGGTGACGGGACCGGAGGGGCCGGCGCCACGATCCGCGGCGAGTTCAGGACCAATGGTTTCGACAACACGATTTCCCATACGCGCGGGGTGGTTTCCATGGCCA
>CAZDPQ010000070.1:0-4875 GCA_964507305.1 uncultured Oscillospiraceae bacterium | reverse complement strand
GTCGCAGTTTTTCATCGTGCAGGAGGACGCCACCTATCTGGATGGGGATTATGCCGCGTTCGGCAGGGTGACGGAGGGCATGGATGTCGTGGACCGGATCGCCTCGACGCCCTGCGATGCCGATGACATGCCGCTGACGGACCAGGTCATCCGGGAGGTCCGCATCGAGCATGCCGGCTGACGGCGGACAGCCCGTGGAGACGCGGACGGCGTTTTACCCGATTTTTACATGATTATTACGTTTGTCATATGACGATTTCCGGGGCGTGACGGTATGGTATAATGACTGAAATCATCCGTCATCGACAGGCAGCGAGCGAGGGAGCTTTTGCCTGATTTTGTGCATTTCCCTTCAGCCTGCCGTGCCGCCGCACCTCCGCGTACCGTTCGAAGTGTTGAAGACCCGGGACACCGGCCGGTCCGGCTGTCCCGATGAGAGAGTTGCCGAGTGGATTACAAGAAGATCGTATTGGATTTTTTCGTCAATATCATCCCGGTGATCTCCGCGATCTATCTGATTTCGGGGGTGCAGCTGATCGGGCACAGGCGCCGGAACGCGGCCTATTTCGCGCTGGTCATGTTCGCGGCGTCGATCTACTCGTTCGGCTATTATCTCGAGCTGATCAGCCCCTCTCTTGAGGTCATGCGGAGGTTTCGCGATTTCGAGTATCTGGGCACGCTTTTCATTCCTTCATTCGGGCTCCTTTTCATCATGAAATATACGGAGACGAAGATTTCGAAAGCGGCGGGCATAGGCCTTCCGCTTGTTTCAGCGGCCATGTGGGCACTTTTCCTGACGGATCCGCTCCATCACGCGTTTTACCGGAGCATCGAGTATTATCGGGGGGCATACAGTGTTCCCCTGACGGTCAAAGGACCGGTGTTCTATGCTTTCCTCGCGTACATCGGCGTGTTCCTGATCGCTTCCGATGTGCTGCTGATCAGGGCATACCGACGCAGCTCGGGAAGCAGCCGGCGGAAGAGCATCCGGTTCGTCCTGGTCACGATGCAGCTGCCGTGGATCGCGGTGATCTACATCGTCACCGGGATGGATGTCTTCTTCGATATCGTGCCGGCGACGATTTTCGTGGTCTGCTGGCTGTTTATGGTCAATGAGATCAAGAATGGCATGTTCATGATCCGCGTCGACCAGTGGATCCGCAACTACGGCTCATCGGATTCTCCGGCCGTCCTGACGGACACGGACCGGGTCCTCGTCGCGGCTAACGGTGCGGCGCAGGAGCTTATTGCCGGCGGCCTTTCGATCCCGGAGATCATCCGGCACTGCGACAGCAGGGAGCCGCTCCCCGTCACGGCGGAGGACAGGACCCTCTGGTTCGATCTCCGCAGGATCGAATACGGACGCCACGGAAACCTTACCTATTTTCTGTTTTCCGATGTCACCGACAAGAAGGAAAAATCATTGATTTTCGAGTCCTTCTTCAATACGATCGAGGATTTCATCATCATCGCGGCGGAGGATGGCCGGATCCTGTTCGTGAACCGCGAGGTCCGCAGGCGTCTCGGTTATTCGGATGAGGAGTACGCCGGGATGCATGTCGCGGACCTTTATCCGCCGGAGCTCCGTGAACAGGTCCTGGAAGGCATGGCGCTTGCGGCGTCCGGCGGGACGGGCGACGCGGATCTGCCGATCATGACGAAGGACGGCCGCCTGATCCATGTCGAGACCCATACCTGGTCCGGCAAATGGATCGGGAAGAGCGTCGTTTACGGCATTTCCAAGGATGTCACCATGCTGAAGGAAGCGGAAACGAAGTTCATGAAGTCCTTCCTGTACAATCCATCCGCGATGACTCTTTCGGATGCCCATACGCACCGGTTTGCCAGTGTGAACGACGCGTTCGTGCGCAAGACCGGCTATTCGGCAGAGGAGTCGGTCGGGAAGACGCCCTGGGACCTCGATCTTTATGTGGATGAAGCGCAATATGGGGAGGCTGCCCGCCTTCTGCGGAATTTCGAGACATTCAAGGATGTCGAGATGGCGATCCGGACCCGGGACGGCAGGATCCTGACGGGACTGTTTTCGTGCGAGAGGATCGAAAGCGGGTCGTCGGCCCAGCTTCTGACGGTCATGCTCGATGTCACGGAGAACCGCCGGAAGGACCGGCTGCTGCAGGTGGTTACGGCGGTCACACAGGAGTTTCTCGAGACGCATGACCTGATGGAAGTGATCCCGGACGCGTTCCGCAGCCTCGGAGAATCGCTCGATGTCAGCCGGATCGGGCTGTTCCGCGGCATTCACGGCGGCAGCGCCGGGGACGGCACGGATGCTTTCTTGGCCGGTATGGATGCGGGCGGGGCCGCGGGGCCGGCGGAGCTGAGGGCGGAGTGGTGCGCGCCGGGCGTCCGGGATTCCCGGCAGATCTGCGGCTTCCGGAGCCTTTCCGCGGATGAGGTCCGCGGTATGATCGGCGACGTTTCAGACGGCAGCGGGCGTTCCGCCGCCGACGGCGAGCCTTTCGCCGCCGATACGGAGGATCTGGAAGGCTCTCCTGCCGCGCGCCTGCTTCAAGAGCAGGATGTGATGTCGATGCTTTCGCTGCCCATCCTGTCCGGAGGGGTTTTCTGGGGATTCGTGCGGATCGATGAATGCCGGCGCGAGCGGTCATGGACCGAGATGGAGCAAAACGTGCTCCGGCTTTTCGCGAGTTCGCTGGTCAAGGCGGTCGAGCGCCAGGAGACCGAGGAGCGGCTGATGCGCAGCGAGCAGAAAAACCGGGCGATCCTGAGCGCGATCCCTGATATGTTTTTCATCCTGTCGCCGGAGGGGGTCATCATGGATTACTACGCGTCGGATGAGAGCCGGCTCGCGATGGATCCGGCCCGGATCCCGGGATCGAATATCGTGGACATTTTCCCGGCGAGCGCTTCCGTGCCTGCGCTGTCGAAAATCTGCGATGCCATCGCGACCGGGGAGAACCAGGTGTTCGAGTATGATCTCGACGGCGGCACGGAAGAGTTTTTCGAAGCCCGCGTCGTGCCGAACAGCACGGATTCGGCCCTTCTGATCGTCCGCGGGATATCGGAGCGCAAGAAGCTTGAGATCGCGCAGACCCAGGAGAAGGACCTGCTGGAGACGACGCTGGTTTCCGTGGGAGACGGCGTGATTTCTACGGATCGGGACGGACGCGTCATTTTCATGAATCGGATCGCGGAAGCCCTGACGGGCTGGACCGCGGCGGAAGCCGCCGGGCAGCCGGTCGGCAGGGTGTTCGCCCTGGTCAGCGGGACGACGGGTGAGAAGTATCCGGGCAATACCCACGACGCTTTGAAAAAGAAGAAGATCCTGAAGTTCGACCGGGAGGCCGAGCTGGTCGCCAGGGACGGGACCCGCTGTGCGGTCGAGGGAAGTGCGGCGCCCATCCTGCGGAAGGATGGGGATGCAGGCGGCGCGGTCCTGATTTTCCGCGATTTCAGCGAAAGGAAGAAGGGACAGGAGGAGATCGAGTTTCTGAGCTTCCATGACCCGCTGACGGGTCTGTACAATCGCCGCTATTACGACAATGCCGTCGGGATGCTTAACGATGACGGCTATCTGCCGACGGCGCTGATCATGATCGACGTCAACGGCGTCAAGATCATCAACGACGCGTTCGGCCATATTGCCGGCGACCTGCTGCTGAAGCGGATCTCCGACGTGCTGAAGCGGGAATGCCGGGACCGGGACATCATCACGCGGATCGGCGGGGACGAGTTTGTCGTCCTGATGCCGAAGACCGGTCCGGAGGAGGCGTCCCGGACCGTCCGGAGGATCATCGCATCCCTTGAGAAGGAAAAGACAGGGGATAACTCCATCCTTTCGGTTTCCGCGGGTTATGCGGTCCGGCAGGATCCGGACGAGGGGTTCGACGCGGTCTTCAAGAAGGCCGAGGACATCATGTACAAGCACAAGCTGACCGAAAGCCCGGATATGAAGAGCCGGGTCGTGGACATGATCATGCACTCCCTGTATGAGGATCCGAAGGCGAAGATGCATTCGAAGCGGGTCAGCAGCCTGTGTTCTGACGTCGCCGGAAAGACCGGGTGCTCCCGCGAGGAGATTTTCCAGACGACCCTGAGCGGGCTGATGCACGACATCGGCAAGATCGGCCTTGCCCGGCGGATGCCTTCCGGCAATGCCGGCGCCGAGGACATGGATCTTGAGCTGAGCGGGATCGAGCGCCATCCGGAGATCGGCTACCGGATCCTCGGATCGGTCAGCGAATACTCGGATGTCGCGATCCATGTGCTCCAGCACCACGAGCGGTGGGACGGTTCCGGCTATCCGATGGGACTCAAGGAAGAGGCGATTTCCTTGCCCGCGCGGATCATCGCCGCGTCGGACTATTTCGATCACCTGGTGTCGGACCGGGATTTCACCGAAGCCCGGGCCGCGGAGGAGATATCGAAGCTGGCGGGAACACGGTTCGACCCGTCGGTCGCTTCGGCGATCCTGGCACTGAAAGGACCGGCTGCCCCCGAGGCAGGGACCGGGGCGAAAAAATCAGGTTGACATGCCCGGCGGATAGGCTTATCTTATATCGGTCAGCTTCTTGGCTGCGTATGGTTCACACAGGAGGATTTCCCGGATGAACGGCTGGATCTATATCGAAGAGCTTGGCGGCAAGCCGGCGCGGACGTCCGCTTTCGCAGCCCTGGAGCAGCTCCGGTGGGGCTGTACCCGGATGTTCCGTGAGACAGACGGCCGCTTTTCCCGAGACTGCGCGTTCCATCAGGATGATCGGTTCGCGGTCGTCCTGACCGGCGTACTGCTGAACCTTGCCGAATTGAAGGCCGTCCATGGGGATCAGCCGGTGTTCGATCTGCTGTGCGGCCTGTACCGTACGAATGGCGAGACCTTTGCGCGGGAGCTCC
>CAZDPQ010000069.1:3353-13003 GCA_964507305.1 uncultured Oscillospiraceae bacterium | reverse complement strand
CGAATACCGTGCTGAAGGTGGTTTTCCCTGCGAACACTTCCTGGACGACCGACTCGGCGTTGGCGGGGAGATCCGCATAGGTGATGCCGGCTCCCATGCTTCGGCTTGTGAGGAGGTCCAGGTTTTCGTCCACGATCCAGACGTCGGACATGGCGATGTCGTCCAGGAAACGCAGGTATGCGCCGTATCCGCCCGCCATGCCGTTTCCCCCGCCCATCCCCTGCGGCGCGCCGCCGCTCATGTAGCCGGAAAGCGTTTCCGCCATTTTGACGGCGCGCGCTTCAAGATCCGCCTTGCCGACACGGATCGTGTACTCCCGGAACAGTGTCATGAACAGCGCGCCCACGATCACAGCGAACAGCAGGAGTACGATCGCGAAATAAACGGAAAGCTTGAGCATGATTCTATTTTTCATCGGGCTCCCCCTCCGTGCCGCCGTGCCCCGTTTCTTCGAACTTGTAGCCGACCCCCCAGATCGTGCGGATGTCCCATTCAGGATGGGGAACCGCCTCGAGCTTGGCGCGCAGGCGCTTGATATGGGAATCCACGGTCCGGCTGTCACCGTAGTAGTCATAGCCCCAGAGGCTGTTCAGCAGGCTGTCGCGCGTGAAGACCCGGTTCCGGGACGACGCGAGGGTCCACAGGAGCTCGGTTTCCTTTTTCGTCAAAGGAATTGCGGTGCCGTCGATGGTCACGAGATAATCGTCCAGGTCGACCTGGAGGCCGGCGATCCGGACGACCTGACGCTTGGCGCCGTCCTTGCCGGCGAGCCGCCGCAGAACGGCCCGCACCCGGGCCATCACTTCGCCGGGCGAGAAAGGCTTGACGATATAGTCGTCCGCTCCGATATCCAGTCCCATGATCTTTTCGAAGTCTTCGCCCCTCGCGGTGATCATGATGACCGGGACGTCGGATGTCTTGCGGATCTCCCGGCAGACCTCGAACCCGTCGACCAGGGGCATCATCACATCCAGCAGGACAACGTCCGGCTTCATGGACGCGAACAGGTCCAGCGCCTGGCGCCCGTTGAGGGCGACAGCGGTCGCGTACCCTTCCTTTTTCGCGTATTCCTCGAGAATGGATGTGATCTGCCTGTTGTCATCCGCGATCAGGATCCTGGCCATCCCGCTTCGCCTCCTCCGGCTCTGCCGTCATCCGCGGTGCATCCCCGCAGCCGGCGGGCACCCCACGGTCCTATGATAACAACATTCATTGTATCAAAAAAAGGCCGCGGATCTGTGACAAATCTGTGTTTTTCTCTGCCGGAGCGCCCGAGTCTGTGATTATGTTACAGATAGGCGGTTCCATCCTTCTTTATAATAAGGAACGTTTGCTGCCCCGCGGCAGCGGAACGGACATTTCCCGCCCGAGAGCGGAAAGGAGACCGAAGGAATGAAAATCACAGTCGACAAGCACTGGTGCCCCCAGAACCACCGCTGCCCCGCCATCATGGTGTGCCCGACGAAGGCGATCCGACAGGAGGGCTACGGGCTTCCGATCATCGATCAGGAAAAGTGCATCCATTGCATGAAATGCACACGGTATTGCCCGATGGGTGCGATCGGCGCCGAGGAGGAATGACGGCGGCGCTGCCCTTTTCGGGCAGACGGCCGGAGCCCTTCCGGGCAGACGGCCGGACGGCGGGACGGGGATGGCAGACCGGCCCGTTTTTTTGTTCCGGCATTTTTGCCATATACGCGGCAAAATGAACGGATCGCTGTTCCCGGTTCGTATTTAGGGCAGAGGAGAACAGTGAAAGGAGCCAGAGATCATGAAAACGAATCAGATGGAAAATATCGGAACGGCCGGAGAGATGCCGGCGAGGCGCAAGCTTTTTACGGTGGCGGGGATTTTCGCGGCTGCTGCGGCGCTTGTGGTCGCGGGTTACATCTACTACATGCGGCCGGTCAATTATGTCAGCATTGATATCAACCCCAGTGTGGAGATCGCGCTGAACGCGATGAACCGGGTCGTCGGAGTCGAAGCGGCCAACCAGGACGGCGCGGCGATCCTCGAGAACGCAAGGATCCGCAACCGCTCGGTCGAGAGTGCGGTCCAGGCGCTTGTCCAGAACGCGGTGCAGCTCGGCTATGTCGCCGGGGACGGATCGACCGTCATCGCCGTCATGTCCGAATCGGAAAACGGGGATACGGCGCTGAAACTGCAGGAACAGGCGGCGAGCGGTGTGGCTCTTGCCATGCAGGCCAAGAATGCCTATTCGGCGGTTTGCGCGACTACCGCGAACCTTGAGTTCCGGAATGAGGCGAAGGAAATGTGTGTCTCGCCCGGTAAGTATCGCCTGATCAAAATGCTGCAGGCGATGGATCCGTCGATCGACGCGGAGCAGTACCGCAATGCGAAAGTGTCCGAAATCGTGAAAAAAGCGGGCGAGCTAGCGCAAAACGGCGTTCCGGCCGGCAATCTGGATGAGCCGACCATGGCGATGGTCCGGAAGGCCCAGGCGGCGTGCGGCGAGATGGAGCAGAATCAGGTGAGGGCTGCGGAGCAGAACCGCATGCAGGAGCAGGACCAGAATCAGAATCAGAATGGCGCCGTCAGCGGCGAACAGGCTTCGCAGAACCAGGAGCAGGAGCAGAACCAGAACCAGAATGGCGGCACCAGCGGCGCGCAGACTTCGCTGAATCAGGAGCAGGAGCAGAACCAGAATGGCGGCGCCAGCGGCGACCAGACTTCCCAGAACCGGGAGCAGGAGCAGAACCAGAACGGCATCACCAGCGGCAGTTCGTCTTCCGCGGGCGGAAATGACGGCCAGGGCGGTTACGGCCCGGGCGACGGGACATCATCCTGCACGGCCAGCTGCTCCGGTTCCGGCACCGGCACGTCGTCCTGCTCTGCCAGCTGCTCCGGCACCGGTACCGGCACGTCATCCTGCTCTGCGAGCTGCACAAGCAGCCAGACGCAGAATGGCGGAGACAGCGGCAAAGGCTGAGCCCGGAGCAGAGAGCGGGATCATCGCTTCACCTTCCGGCCTTCGCATGAAGGTCATGAAAAAAGAAACTTGAAAACATACTTTTGCCATAAATCTCCTGTATTCTGAAATCACAGTCAGCCGGACAGGCGGCAGCCGGCGGGAGCCGGACACCGCATGAGAGGCTGGCCGGGAGAAAAAGAAAGGAGATCAGAAAATGAAAAAGTCAAAAAGGTTTGTGCTTCCGTTGATCGTTGTTCTGGCACTGAGCGTGATCTCGATCACCGCGTTTGCTGCCTCGGCGTATAGCTCACCGGCTGAAGCGGTGGCGGCATTGACAGGGCGATCCGTTGAAGACGTGACGGCACAGAAAATCGAGACGGGGTCGACGTATGGCAGCATTGCCGCCGATGCCGGGAAACTGGAAGAGTTCAAAGCTTCCATGCTGGAACGCAAGAAGGAGATCCTGGATGCCCGGGTGGCAGCCGGAACCCTGACGCAGGAGAGGGCTGATGAGATCCTCGCCGCCATGGAAGAGAACATGGCCGACTGCGACGGGACCGGGGCCGGGCGCGGCGGTGCGGGAGCCGGAGCTGGAGCGGGTTTCGGATTCGGTAAAGGCGACGGCTCGTGCGGCGGTTCGTGCGGCGGTTCGTACGGCGGTGGACGCGGCGGCCAGGGGTATGGCGCCGGCAACGGCGGCGGACGCGGTTCATGCGGCGGTACCGGAAGCGGCGCACCGCAGGGCTGATCGTTCCAATCGCAGGGCTGATCGTTCCGATCAGCCGGAAGGTTCCCGACCTTCCTCAAAAAACGGGGAATGACTCATCCGGCGCGGCACCCGATTTCCCTTCCGCCGTTCGGATGGCTCCCATAAAGGGCGGGGCTTCTTTTGAAAACCGGCATCCGGTTGGAAAAGGAAGCCCTTTTCCTTTCTTCTATCTGCCCTTAATGATTTTTCATTTTTCGCTGTGACCTATTCCGGATCCTGATTCCTGTGGATTTTTGCGTTTGGGCCGAATTGTGGCGCCGGGGGGTTCCTATGAAAATCCGCAAACCGATATGTTACGGATAACATATGTTATCCGTGACCGATGCGGTTCTTTCGAGGTGCGCATGTACAGATATGTTATGGATGACCTATGTTACTTCTAACATATGGAAATCGAAAATTCATATAGGGTAGGTGCGGATGCGACAAGGAGTGGTATCATGGATATAGAAGCATAGAGGCATGGAATCAGCTCCGGCGGGCGCAGGACTAGGTCTCGAGACGGAGAAAAAGACGGTCCGGGGCACTTTGCCGGGGGATCCTCCCGCTTTTATAATGAAGATACAATACAAGGGGCGTTCATCAACATCATCATCATCGTGTGGATGGATGACCCGGATTTCGGGAGGTATCGTATGAAAAATACATGGAAAATTTTGATCGGATTGGTTCTTGTGGCGGCCGGCGCATTTTTTATCCTTTCGAGCGTCGGCGTGATCCCGGCGGATTACAGGTCGCTGGTGACCGATTACTGGCCGGCGCTGATCATCCTTTTATCCCTGGCGCTTCTGATTGACGGCGCAACGAAAAAAGGCACTCCGATCAAGCGCTTTGACCGGATCTATTTCGCGGCCGCCGTCGCGGTGACGGGCGGAGTCCTGCTGAACAACCGCATCCATTTTCTGGGAAGCCAGAGCGTCGGGATCTGGGGCGTCCTCCTGTCGCTCCTGCTGATTTTCATCGGCATAAGGCTGATTTTTTTCAAAAGAGGTTCCATCGTCGTCACGATCGGTGATCATGACGGGCATTCCCGGCATGGCCGAAGGAAGACCATCATCATCGACGGCAAGGATGTCACGGTGAATGTGGACCGCAGCGGCAGCGGGAAGGGCCGGACGGAGAGCGCGGGCGAAGGTGCGGGCGACGGTGCGGGCGAAGGCGCGGGAGAAGGCGCGGGAGATGATGCGGCGGACGTGGACGAGGATGCGGATGAAGATGAGGATGGGGATGAGACGGTCCATGTCCATGTGCATGCCGACGGGGCAAGCGAAAGGGTGAACGGGAAGGCCGGGACGGCCGGGACGGGAAGCCGGAAGGGCGTGTATACGAAGACGACGTCCGGCGGGACGTCGCAGGAGCGGTTCATCGGCGAGCTGCGGCTGGGAGACAAGCCCTGGGCGCCGGAGAATGCCGAGTACACCGTGAATGTGGGAGACATGAGCGTCGATCTGACGACCGCGATCCTGGAGGACGGCGAAACGGTGCTCAAGCTTTCGGGCTGGGTCGGCAACATCGACATCATCCTTCCGGAGGACCTGGCCGTCGACATCGCCGCGACCGTCAACATCGGAAGCGTGGAGTTTTTCGGGAAAGAAGAGCATTCGGGGATATCCCGCACGGAGGTGCGGTATAAGAGCGAGAAATACGACGAAGCGGTGAAAAGGGTGAAGATCAGCGCCTCGCTGAATATCGGGGACATTGAAGTCAAGACGGTGTAATGCATGAAATTGCCAGGCAGATGGTTTTCAGGCCCCTCGGAGGGCAGGAGCATCCGGTTCGACATCATGGTCCGGTTCCTGGCGGTAGCGCTGCTTGCCGACGTGATCCTGACTGCGGTCCTGTTGCTGGCCGCCCTGGCGGTTTCCGGTGGACCGGCGGGGAGGATCCTGGAGGAAAAGACAGGGATAGAGGTATTATCGCCCGGCTTTTTCCTGCTTCTCGGGGTGATCTTCGCGGCGGGCGCGGCGGCTTCGGTGATAGCGGCGCTGGTCATGGGCCTGCCGTTCGGGAGGATGGTCCGGACGAGCCTGCTGGACATCCGGGACGCCAACGAGATTTTTTCGCGGGGAAAACTGGACTTCCGACTTGACCTGAAGGGCTATGTCGAGCTCACGCAGATCGCCGAACAGTTCAACCGCATGGCGCAGCGGATGGAAAAGCAGGTGGAGTCGCTGCAGCGGCTTGTCAATGAGAAGCAGGATCTGCTCGAGGGGGCGGAGGAGGCGGCTTCGGCCGAGGAGCGGCGCAAGATCGCGCGGGAGCTGCATGATGCGGTCAGCCAGCAGCTTTTCGCGGTCAGCACCACGCTCGCCGCCGTACCGGTGCTGATGGAGAGCGATCCGGGCGAGGCGAAGCGGTATCTGTCCCTGATCGGGAAGATGGTGGAGGATGCCCAGCAGGAGCTGCGGGCGCTGATCATGCACCTGCGGCCTGTCAGCCTGGAGGGGCGGTGCCTGCGCGAAGGCATCGGGCGTCTGCTCGACGGGATCTCCGAGAAGGGCGGAGACCTTCGGATCCTCCGGGATCTGCAGGATGTCGAGGGCGTTCCCCCGGGCATCGAGAACAACATTTTCCGCGTAATCCAGGAGGCGATCTCCAATATCCTGCGCCACGCGAAGGCGACGTCGTTCACCGTGAAGCTTTATCAGAAGGGCAAGGTCATGGTCCTGATCATCGAAGACAACGGGATCGGGATCGGCGCGGAGGATGTCAAGAAGACATCGTACGGCATCGAAACCATGCGCGAAAGAGTCGAAGAGGTCGGCGGCCGGTTTGATTTGATCTCGTATCCCGGGAAGGGTACGCGCATCGAGATCCGGATCCCGGTCGGCCTGCAGGGGATTTTCAAGTGAACGGATCCCGGATGTGCGCGGGAGATTTCCGGGTAAAGAGAAAAATGCTCCGATGAACGGATCAGGGAGAGGGGGACGGCGATGGACCGGAAGATCAGGGTGCTTTTGGCGGATGACCATGAGATGGTGAGGATGGGGCTGCGCGCCTACCTGTCGACCGACGGCGGCATCGAGGTCGTCGGGGAGGCTTCCAACGGGCGGGAGGCGGTGGACAAGGCGCTTGCTCTCCGGCCGGACGTGGTTCTGATGGATCTGGTCATGGATGTCATGAACGGGATCGAAGCGACACGGCGGATCACGGAAGAGGCCGACGACGGCGGACCGGAGATCCGGATCATCATCCTGACGAGTTTCATCGAGGAGGACAAGGTGATCCCCGCGCTGGAGGCGGGCGCTTTCAGCTATCTGATGAAAACGTCGAAGGCCGAGGATATCCTGCGGGCCATCAAGAAGGCTTATGAAGGCGAATCGGTCCTGGAGGGCAAGGTCAGCCAGGTCGTGCTGAAAAGCAGCCGCAGGAAGGCGGAGAAGCACGATATCCTGACGGAGAGGGAACTGGAGATCCTCCGGGAGATCGGGAGGGGCAAGACGAACAAGGAAATTTCGGAGTCCCTTTATATCGGGATCAAGACGGTCAAGACCCATGTCAGCAACATTTTATCGAAACTCGAGCTGGAGGACCGGACGAAGGCGGCGGTGTACGCCAACCGGCACAACCTGACCGGCTGAGGGCCCGGCGGTTCGCGGTGAGGCCCTCAGCGAATCGGGAAGCGGTAATTGAAATAGTCCATGGCGGCTTCGTAGCGCTTGTCGTTTTCTTTCATGAGTTCCTGGTTATCGGGATCCTTCGGGAGGATCCGCCTGATGTTGCGCGATGTGCCGAGCGAGCCATCCATGCCGGTCCTTTTCCAGATGCTTTTTCTCAGAATGTCCATTTCCGTGTCCTCCTCTTTTCTTCTTTACAGCCTCAGTATAAGCCCCCGGCGCTTCCGGCCAAACGGCCCGGAGGCGCTTTTGCGGTCGGTCCGCCGCTTGTTTGACAGTCGGTCCTCCGCTCGTCCCGGCCTCGGTCTCGAGACCGAGATAACGGGATCCGTTGACCGGGAGCAGCGGGATCCGTTGACCGGGAGCAGCGGGATCCGTTGACCGGGAGCAGCGGAATCAGTTGACCGGGGGCGGCGGGTATCATATAATCAGGTTACTATGAACCGGGGTGGATGGCAGAATGGATAATGTGTTCGACACGCTCAGCGAGCGGGGCTTCATCGCGCAGGTGACCGACGAAGAGGCTGTCAGGAAGATGATGGCGCAGGAGAAGGTCACTTTTTACATCGGATTCGATCCGACGGCCGACAGCCTTCACATCGGGCATTTCGTCGCCCTGATGGTGATGGCCTGGATGCAGAGGGCCGGCCACCGGCCGATCGCGCTGCTCGGAGGCGGGACCGCGATGGTCGGGGATCCTACGGGAAAGTCCGACATGAGGAAGATGATGACGATCGAGACGATCGACCGCAACGCGGGACGCTTCAAGACCCAGATGGCGAAGCTCGTCGATTTCGGCGAGGGCGGGGCCGAGATGGTCAACAACAAGGACTGGCTGCTGAAGCTCAATTACGTGGAGTTCCTGCGGGATATCGGCACCCATTTTTCCGTCAACCGCATGCTCGCCGCAGAGTGTTTCAAGCAGCGGCTCGAGAAGGGGCTGTCGTTCCTGGAGTTCAATTACATGCTGATGCAGGGGTACGATTTCTACCATCTGTTCAAGACGCGCGGATGCAGGCTGCAGCTCGGCGGGGACGATCAGTGGTCCAACATCCTGGGCGGCATCGACCTGGTGCGGAAGAAGGAATCGCAGGATGTGTACGGGATGACGTTCCGGCTGCTCACGACCAGCGAAGGGAAAAAGATGGGCAAGACGGAGAAGGGCGCAGTGTGGCTCGACCCGGCCCGGACCGACCCGTTCGATTTTTACCAGTACTGGCGGAACACCGCGGATCCCGATGTGATCAACTGCCTGAAGCTGCTGACGTTCATCGGGCTGGATGAGATCCGGGCGTATGCCGCGCTCAGGGGCGAGGCGATCAATGAGGCGAAGAAGCGCCTGGCGTACGAGGTCACGGCGATCGTGCACGGCGCGGAGACGGCCGCGCGGTGCCGCGACCGGGCGCAGGCGCTTTTTGAGGACGGCGGCAGGAGCGACGACATGCCGACGACCCGGCTTTCCGACGAAGAGCGGACGGCGGGGATCGGCATCCTGGACCTGATGCTCCGGGCGGGGCTGATCCCGACGAAGAGCGAGGGGAGGCGGCTGGTCCTGCAGGGCGGCGTGACGCTGAATGATGAGACCGTGACCGATCCGGCCATGCTCGTGAGCGGGCGGTCCCTGAGGGGCGGCGAGGCGATCCTGCGGAAGGGCAAGAAGGTCTACCACCGGATCGTATGATCTGCCGATATACGGGCACAGGCCGGACCCCGGCATGCGGGGGCGGAGTTTTTATGGAAAAAAAGACACCTCTTTATGACATCCATCTCCGGTATGGCGGGAAGATCGTCCCGTTTGCGGGATTCCTGCTGCCGGTCCAGTACGGGACCGGCATCATCGCCGAGCACATGGCCGTCCGGACCCGGGCCGGGCTTTTCGACGTCTCCCACATGGGGGAGATCCTTCTGGAGGGGCCGGGCGCGCTTGATTCCGCGCAGCGGCTTTTCACGAATGACTTCACGGACCTCGCAGACGGCCGCATGCGGTATTCGCCGATGTGCCTGCCGGAGGGAGGCGTCATCGACGACATCATCCTCTACCGGTTCCACAAAGAGAAATTCATGGTCGTCGTGAACGCGTCCAACACCGCCGCGGATCACGCCCATATCGCGGCGAACCTCGCGCCGGGCACGCGCGCGTCCGACCTTTCGGACTCCTATGCCCAGCTGGCGCTGCAGGGCCCGGCGTCCCGGGAGATCCTGGGCGGTCTGGTCCCGGATGCCGCGCGGCTGCCGGCCGCGGGCTATTCGTTCGCCGGATCGGTCCGGATCGGCGGGTACGACTGCCTGGTTTCGAACAGCGGATACACCGGGGAGACCGGATACGAGATCT
>CAZDPQ010000069.1:0-3343 GCA_964507305.1 uncultured Oscillospiraceae bacterium | reverse complement strand
ATACGGCGCCGGAGAACGCGGCCGGCCTGTGGGAGAGGCTGATGGAGGCGAGCGCCGGGCGGGGGCTGATCCCGTGCGGGCTCGGGGCGCGCGACACCCTTCGCCTGGAGGCGTCGATGCCGCTGTACGGGCATGAGCTGACCGCGGAGATCACTCCGTTCGAGGCCGGGCTTGGCCGCTATGTGAAGATGGACAAGGGTGATTTCATCGGCAGGCAGGCGCTGGCCGGGCATGAGACGCCGGACCTGGTCCGGATCGGCCTGGAGCTGACGGATCGCGGGATCGCGCGGGAGCAGGCCGATGTGTTCATCGGGGAGGACCGGATCGGCGTCACGACGTCCGGCACGTTCTGCCCGTATCTCAACAAGGCCGTGGCGATGGCGCGTGCGAACCGGCATCGCGCCGGCGCGCCCGGCACGGAGGTGGAGATCGACGTCCGGGGCCGGCGGCTGAAGGCCGTGACGGTCCCGATGCCCTTTTACCGGCGGCCGGCCGGCGGTTGATATCAAGGATGTGAGGAGATGATCACATGGCGGAAGAATTCTTTTTTACCAAAACCCACGAATGGGTGAAAAAACTGGACGAGACGACCGTTCTCGCGGGGCTGTCGCAGCATGCGGTCGATGAGATGGGCGATCTGGTGTTCATCAATCTTCCCGCGGCAGGGACTGCGGTCAGGGCCGGCGAGGTGATGGCGGACGTGGAGTCCGTCAAGGCGGTTTCCGATGTGTACAGCCCTGTCACCGGGATCGTCGAAGAAGCCAACGCGGCGCTCGCGGACGACCCCGCGAAGCTCAATGAGGCTCCGTACGAGGCATGGATCGCCAGGATCTCCTCGGTCACGGAGTTTGCCGGGCTCATGGACGAGGCGGAGTACGCCGAATTCATCCGGAATTGACAGGGACGGAAGCGAGGGAAAAACATCATGGGCAATTACATCCCTGTCACGGCAGAGGAACGGCTTGCCATGGCCGCGGCCATCGGCATGGACGATATCGGCGGACTTTTCGCAGACATCCCGGAGAGCGTCAGGCTCCGCGGGAGCGCCGGACTTCCGGAGGGGAAGCCGGAATCCGCGGTCCTGAAGGAGCTTTCCGCCCTTGCGGCGAAGAATACGGTCTTTTCCTCGATATTCCGCGGGGCGGGCACGTACGATCACTACATCCCGGCCATCGTCGAGTATGTGTCGGCCAAGGAAGAATTCGTCACGGCCTACACCCCATACCAGCCTGAGATCAGCCAGGGCATCCTCCAGCCGATTTTCGAGTTCCAGACGATGATCTGCGAGCTCACCGGGCTGGACGCGGCCAACGCCGGCGTCTATGACGGCGCGTCCGCGGCGGCCGAGGCGGTTTCCATGTGCCGGGAGAGAGGGCGGGACATCTGTTTCCTGTCGGAAGCGATGCATCCGCAGGTCATCGAGACGGTCCGGACCTACGCCGACGGGCTTGGGATCCGGGTCGGCCTGATCCCGCTTCGGGACGGCAGGACCGATCCGGACGCTCTGCGCGGCCTGCTGGCAGGTGCACCGGCAGCCGCCGTCTGCATCGCACAGCCGAATTTCTACGGACTGATCGAGGACGCGGCCGGGATCGGCGCGATCGCGCACGAAGCCGGTGCGAAATTCGTGATGAGCTGCGAGCCGGTGTCGCTCGCGGTGCTGGCTCCTCCGGGCGAGTGCGGCGCCGACATCGCGGTCGGCGACGGACAGCCGCTCGGGATCCCGATGTCGTTCGGCGGCCCGGCGTTCGGGTACATGGCCTGCACGGCCGCCATGATGCGCAGGCTGCCGGGCCGGATCGTCGGCGAAACGGCCGACGCGGACGGACACAGAGCATTCGTACTGACGCTGCAGGCGCGCGAGCAGCATATCCGCAGAGAAAAGGCGTCGAGCAACATCTGCTCCAACCAGACCCTTTGCACGCTGACAGCCGGCGTCTACCTTTCCGCCCTGGGCACGAAGGGACTCGAGGACGCCGCGCTCCAGTCCGCGTCGAAAGCCCGGTATCTTGCCGGACGGCTTGCGGAGATGGAGGGCTTCGGCCTGGAGTTTCCCGGACCGTTTTTCAGCGAATTCGTGACGCGGTCCCCGGTGCCGCCCGCGGCCCTGGAGGCGAAGCTGGCTGAACGGGGCATCCTGTGCGGTCTGCCGCTTGGAGGGGATCTGGAGGGGCGCATCCTGTGGTGCGCGACGGAAAAGAACACCCGGGAGGAGATCGACCGGCTTGCCGATGCGCTGAAGGAGATCATCGCGACATGGAACTGATATTTGAAAAAAGCCGCAAAGGCGCCGCGGGGGATTATCTGCCCCGCCCGGATGTGCCGCAGGCCGCCGTGCCCGAAGCCTTCAGGCGCAGGACGCCGCCGCGGCTTCCGGATGTGTCGGAGACCGCGATCAGCCGGCATTACACGATGCTCGCGCAGCACGCGTTCGGGGTCAACGACGGTTTTTACCCGCTCGGCTCCTGCACGATGAAATACAACCCGCGGATCGATGAGAAGATCGCTTCCCTCGAGGGTTTCCGGGGGCTCCATCCGCTCCAGCCCGAAAGCACGGTCCAAGGGGCCCTTGAGGTCCTGCACACGGCGGAACGGTATCTGTGCGCGGTCACCGGGATGGACCGCATGACGTTCCAGCCCGCGGCCGGAGCGCACGGCGAGCTGACCGGGATCCTGATGATCCGCGCGTACCACCGGTCCAGGGGAGACACCGGCAGGACGAAGATCCTGGTGCCCGACTCGGCCCACGGCACGAATCCCGCGTCGGCGGCCATGGGGGGCTTCACGGTGGTCACTGTCCCTTCGGGCGCGGACGGATGCGTGGACCTGGAGGCGCTCCGGCGCCTTGCCGACGGCGAAACGGCCGGCATCATGCTCACGAATCCCAATACGCTGGGCATTTTCGAAAAAGATATCACGGAGATCACGGGGATCGTCCACCGCGCCGGCGGACTTGCCTATTATGACGGCGCCAACCTCAATGCGGTGATGGGCGTCGCCCGTCCGGGGGACATGGATTTTGACATCGTGCACCTCAACCTGCACAAGACCTTTTCCACGCCGCACGGCGGGGGAGGGCCCGGCAGCGGGCCGGTGGGGTGCCGGGATTTCCTCGCGGATTTCCTGCCGGGGCCAGTCTGTGTCCGGACGGAGGAAGGCCGGTACGTCCTTTCAAAGCCGGCCCGATCGATCGGGAGAGTCCGCTCCCATTACGGCAATTTTCTTGTCGTCGTGCGGGCCCTGGCCTATATCCTGACGCTCGGCGGCGAAGGCATCCGCGCTTCCTGCGAGCAGGCCGTGCTCAACGCGAACTACCTCCGGAAGCGTCTCGAGGGGCGTTTCG
>CAZDPQ010000068.1:0-13350 GCA_964507305.1 uncultured Oscillospiraceae bacterium | reverse complement strand
ATTTTGCGCCCAGTTTCTGCCCGCTGACGATTTCGCCCGAAAGGGAATGCCTTCGCCCCAGCATCGCGGCGGCTTCTTCCATCCTGCCGCTTTGGATCAGGCTGCGGATCCGGGAACTGGAGACCGGCTTGCCTTTATACAGGATCGGTTCGATCACGTCGACTTCTATGCCGTTTTCGGCGCCCCATTTCCGCAGAAGCTCCGTATTGCCCTTCCGGTCTCTGCCGAAGCGGAAGTTGAATCCCACCACGATCAGGCTTGCGTTCCATTCCTTTTTCAGTTCGTTTTCGAGAAAATCCAGCGGTTCGCGCCGCGCGAATTCTTCCGTAAATTCACGGTAGATGATCCCGTCGATCCCTCTGCCGAGGATCAGGCTCTCCTTCTCGGCTTCCGTCGTGATGAGGCCTCCGGAGATCCTGTCTCTGTCTCCGGTCACATGGGAGGGATGGGTGCAGAACGTATAGGCCGCCGTCCGCAGGCCGAGTTCAGCGCTCCGGTCCGCGAGCCGTCCCAGAAGCTCCATGTGGCCGAGATGGCAGCCGTCGAAAACACCGAGGCCGATCCCTCTTTTCCCTTCAGGAGCCGCCGCTTCCGCCCCGGCCGCGGCCCCTGCGGCTGATACGGCCGCGGCCGTATGCCCTTCATGAACCAAATTGCTGCGCATCGGTAAATATCCTTTCCGCCATGATCCCGTACCGCGATCCCTCCAGCCCTTGCCCTGCCGGCAGCCCGTCCGGCACCGCAACGCCGATCCACCGCCCGTTGTCTGCATAAACCGCCATCCGGCCGTCCGGCGGCGGCTCCCCGCATACCGTGACAGTCTGTCCGTGGATCAGCCTCAGGGCATCCCCGTCCGCCAAAGAGATCCGCGCCATGCCGGAAAGTGCGTATTCCGTCCGGTAGAAGCCCCTGCGGTTTCCGAACAGCGCCTGGGGATCCGCCGCTGAACGCAGGGCTTCCCCGATCTCATCGAGCGATACCGCGTCTTCCACGGTGAAAGGGCCGCAGGCCGTCCGGCACAGCTCGCGGGCATGCGCTCCGTACGTCATCCGGTTCCCGAGGTCATCGCAGATCGTCCGGATGTAGGTGCCCTTGGAGCAATGGATGTCCAGCACGGCCGTAAATTCCGGATCCGCGGATGCCTCCGCCAGGACGATGGAATAGACCCGGACTTCCCGCGCGGCCCTCTCCGGTTCAAGACCGCGCCTGGCATACCGGTAGAGTGGCATGCCGTTGACTTTGACCGCGGAGTACATCGGCGGGATCTGGGTAATGGTCCCTTCAAATTCCTTCAGCGCTTCCTTCAGCGCCGCGAAATCCGTCGCCCGGAGCCGTTCGCGTTCCGCCGCGCCGGGCGGGTCGGAACGGATCACCCTGCCCGTGCGGTCCTGCGTGTCGGTCTGCGAACCGAAAGCAACATCGACCCGGTATCTTTTATCATATCCGTCCATATAGCGGACCGCTGCCGTAGCCCTTCCGACGCATACGGGCAGCACGCCGCGCGCGAACGGATCCAGCGTCCCGCAATGTCCGACCCTTCGCGTCCCGAACATCCTGCGCACGCGGGCCACCACGTCAAAGGATGTCAGCCCTTCCGGCTTGAAGACATTGATGATCCCTCCGTCCGCCGTCACGTTTGTCCGCTCCCGATCCCGGTGATCCGCTCCGTACTTTCCCCGACGATGAGACGTCCGGCTTCCGCGATGCCGATCCCCCGGAGCGTGAACCCGGCCGCCCGCAGATGTCCGCCGCCGCCATGCCGCGCCGCGAATGCCGCGGCGTCGAACGTCCCGACGCTGCGCACATTGACCCGGATTTCGCCTCCCTCCTTCTCGCGAAGGACAAAAGCAGCCTCCACTTCCCCGACATTCCGGAGATCGTTGCAGATGCCGTCCAGGTCGTCGTCTGAAGCGCCACAGTCCTCCATCATCCGACGGGTGATCAGACAGGCCGCAATCCTCCCCGCGGCATGGAACGTAGCCGCGGAATAGGCCGCGGCTCGGATCTTCAGCCTGGAAAGGGGTGTTTTTTCAAAAAGGTTGTATGAAATCGACCGGATGTCGACCTGGAAACGGGCGGACAGATCGGCCGCGATCGCGAAGGCTTCCGCCCGCGTGTTCGAGAATCGCAGCCCGCCGGTGTCGTAATAGATCGCGGCCATCAGTTCCGCTGCCGTGCCGGCGTCGAAAAGGTCGCGCGCATGCATGTCCTCGAGGATCCGTATCAGCCCGTACACCAGCTCCGCAGTCGCGCAGGCATCCGGATCGGCGCAGACCAGCTCTCCTCCGGATCCCGAGCCGGCATGGTGGTCGATGACGGCCACACGGCCACAGAAAGGGATGAGCCGGGCGCACGCGCCGGTACGTTCCGGCGACGCGCAGTCCTCCAGGATCGCGAAGTCCGCTCTGCCGTCCAGAAAATAAGCCTGAAGAAAATCCGGCGGGTCTGTCCTGCCGGGATACACCGCGATGTCATCCGCGCCGGGGATGAAGCGGAACCGGTCGCCGCCGCGGTCATCCGCGAAAACGCGGACGGTGTGCCCGCATTTTTCGAGTGCAGCCTTAAGGGCCGCACCGGATCCGATACAGTCTGCGTCAAGCCCCGTATGGGGGAAGATCGCGATCCTCCGGCCCGTGCCGAGCGCGCGGGCGATTTCGGCCAGGCACCCGGCCCTACCGGTCATCAGAGCCTTTCTCCTTGTCATTCCGGATCGTTTCGTCAATCAGCCGGGAGATCCTGATCCCGCGCTCGATCGTATCGTCCTCCAGAAAATGTAGCTCAGGCGCGACACGCAGGCGGATCCTGCGGGCAACCTCCCTGCGGATGAACGGATTCGCGCTCCGCAGCGCCGCATGGCAGGCCGCCTTTTCCTCATCCGTGCCGTACACACTGACATAGATGTTCGCATGGGATAGATCCCGCGTGACCTTGACCTGCGTGACGGATACGATCAGGGGAAGCCTCGGGTCCCTGATGTCATTTCTCAATATGTCCGAGACCGCGACGCGGATCTCTTCGCTGACTCTGTCCGATCTGTCCATTGCTGTCTCCCGGTTGCCGTGTCAAGCCGGCGTAATTTCCTGCATTTCGTACGCTTCGATCACGTCGCCTTCCTTGATGTCGTTGTATTTTTCGATCGACAGTCCGCATTCGAATCCCGCGGCTACTTCGCGCGCGTCATCCTTGAATCTCTTCAGCGAGGCGAGTTTGCCCTCGTGGATAACGACATTGTCACGCAGCAGGCGGATATCGCAGCTGCGGACGACTCTGCCGTCGGTGACGTAGGCGCCGCCGATGGTGCCGACTCCGCTGACCTTGAAGACCTGGCGGATCTCGACATGGCCGAGCACGACTTCCTTGAACTTCTTGTCCAGCATGCCCTTCATCGCAGCCTGGACCTCTTCGATCGCCTGATAGATGATCCGGTACAGCCGGATGTCGACGCCGGCGTCCGCGGCCATCTCCGCAACATTGGCGGCAGGCCGGACATTGAAGCCGATGATGATGGCATTCGACACTTCCGCCAGATGGATGTCGGTCTCTGTGACGGTCCCGACAGCCCCGTGGATCACGTGGACCTTGACTTCGCTGTCGCTGAGCTTTTCAAACGATTGCGTGACGGCTTCCACGCTGCCCTGGACATCCGCCTTGACGATCAGGTTCAGATCTTTGACCGCACCGGATGCCATCTGGGAATAAAGAGTATCCAGAGACATCTTGGAGCTGGACTTGAGCTGCTGCTCCCTGTTGCGGATCCTGCGCTTTTCGGCAAGCTGCCTGGCGACTTTCTCATCCTCGACCGCATAAAACAATTCACCGGCTTCCGGAACTTCCGGCAGTCCGAGGATCTCGACCGGGATCGAGGGTCCGGCTTTTTTCACGATCGCGCCCTTGTCGTCCGTCATCGCGCGGACTCTTCCGATGATCTGTCCCGTGACGACCGAATCGCCGGTGCGCAGCGTTCCGCGCTGCACCAGCACGGTCGCGACGGGACCCCTGTTCTTGTCGAGGCGGGCTTCGATCACGGTGCCTTTGGCCTGCTTGTCGGGATTGGTCTTCAGATCCATGATGTCTGCCGTAAGCAGCACCATCTCCAGCAGTTCGTCGATGTTCTGTCCCGTAAGCGCCGAGACCGGCACCATGACATTGCTGCCGCCCCATTCTTCAGGGATCAGGCCATATTCGGAAAGCTCCTGCTTGACCTTGTCGGGATTGGCTCCCGGTTTGTCGATTTTGTTGATCGCGACGATGATCTGGACGCCCGCGGCTTTGGCATGATTGATCGCCTCGACCGTCTGGGGCATGACGCCGTCATCCGCGGCAACGACCAGGATCGCGATGTCGGTGACCTGGGCGCCCCGGGCGCGCATCGTCGTAAAGGCTTCGTGGCCCGGCGTGTCGAGGAACGTGATGTTCCTGCCCTTGAGCTTGACGGTGTAGGCGCCGATATGCTGCGTGATCCCGCCTGCTTCGCCGGCAGCCACCGATGTCGAACGGATCTTGTCGAGCAGCGAAGTCTTGCCGTGGTCGACATGGCCCATGACCACCACGACGGGTGCTCTTGCCACCAGATCCTCCGATTTGTCTTCCGTATCGTCGAACAGGATGTCCTCTTCGGTGACGACGACGGCTTTCTCAGCCGTGATGCCGAACTCCTCCAGCAGGATGGCTGCCGTATCATAATCGACTTCCTGGTTCAGTGTCGCCATGATGCCGAATTTCATCAGTCTCTTGATCACCTCGCCGGACGTTTTCTTAATCGCCTCGGCAAGCTCCTTGACGGTAAGCGTCTCGGGAAGGACGACGTGGGTCAGGACCGCGCGGACCATCGGAGCGGGGCGCTGCTGCCCCCTGGACATCCTCGGGTGAACCCTGGACCGGGATTTGGTTGCTGTCTCGCTGCTGACATACAGCGTATCGAGGACCGTGTCATCCTGCAGGGCCTGGGAAACATCTCCGGTCCCCAGTACCGCTGTCTGCGTCTTCAGCTTGTTGTGCTTGTCCTTTGCGGCAGGCGCGGCCTTAACGCCGGCAGTCCGCGTATCCTTCTTCTCGATGCTGTTTTTCGTCTTGTCATAGGCATCCCGCTGCGCGAAATTGGCTTTCGCCGGCTCGCGGGAAGCTTCGGAAGGCTCTTCCTTGAGGGGCTTCCTTTCGCCCTGGTAACCGCCGCCGGCATAACCGCCGCCCGCCGGCCTCGGACGCTGTCCGCCCTGGTAACCGCCGCCCGCGTAGCCGCCGCCCGCCGGTCTCGGCCTGTCGCTGCCCTGATAACCGCCGCCGGCATAACCGCCGCCCGCCGGTCTCGGACGCTGTCCGCCCTGGTAACCGCCGCCCTGGTAGCCTCCGCCTGCCGGCCTCGGCCTGTCGCCGCCCTGATAGCCGCCGCCCTGGTAGCCTCCGCCTGCCGGCCTCGGCCTGTCACCGCCCTGGTAGCCGCCGCCCTGGTAGCCTCCGCCTGCCGGCCTCGGCCTGTCGCCGCCCTGATAGCCGCCGCCCTGGTAGCCGCCGCCCTGGTAGCCTCCGCCTGCCGGCCTCGGACGTCCGCCGCCGGCATAGCCTCCCGACGATCCCTGACGATCAGACGAATATCCGCCGCGGTACACTTCGCGGCTCTCGACAAATTCACCTTTCGGTTTTACGGGTTCCGGTGCAGCGGGAGCTGCAGGCTCTTTCACCTCGCCCTTTTCGGCCGGGACGGCGGTTTTCGCCGCAACCTCCGAGCCGGCAACCGCCTCGTGTTCCTTCGGCTCATGCTTCTCCTGCGCGACGGACGCTTTCGCACCTGCCTCGGCCGCGGCTGTCTCCGCAGCGACCGCTCCGGCCGCGTGTGCCGCCGTCTCCGCAGCGGCCTGTTCCGCCGGCTGCGCCGCCTTGTCCGCAGGCGCCTTTGCCTCTTCCGGCGGCTGTGCTTCCGCGTTCTCCGCTCCGGACGGCTTCGCCTTTTTCACAACAACAACAGAGCCGGTGATGTTCTTCCCCGATACGCCGCGCATCGTGATCACGGATCCGCGGACCGTAGGCGCCGCCGCCGTATTCAATCCGGGGATCGCTTCCTGGGCTTCCTTATGCTCTGTTTTGATATCCTCGATTTTCGCCATTTACGTTACATTCCTCCGCTACCATATGAGTCCTTCAATGTTTCCCATTATCCGCTGCTTGTTCCGCCAGTTCAAGGATCCGATCCGCGAATCTCCTGTCGGTGATGCCGACCGCCGCCCTGCCGCTTTTACCCGTGAACTTCCCGAGCCGTTCCATGTCCGCGATCTTTATCACGGGAACTCCCTTGTGTCCGCAAAGCCTCAGGAGCGGCTCTTCCGTTTTCGGGGAAAGATCCCCGGCCGTCAGGAGAAGGAGCACCTTCCCTTCGCGGACCGCCTTCTCGCAGAGGCTGCTCCCGCCGACGACTCTGCCCGCCCTTGCGGCAAGCCCCAGCATGCCGAGCACTCTGTCCTGACTATCCGTCATGGCCGTCTCCGATCCCCGGCAGGGCTGCGAGCTCATCCCAGACACCGTCCGGGATCTTCATCTTCAGCGCTTTCTCGAACTTCTTCCCCTTGCGTGCCTTCGCATAACATCCGGGGTCTCTGCAGATATACGCGCCTCTGCCGTTAGCCTTGCCCCTGAGGTCGACGGCTACGTTCCCTTCCTTGTCGCCCGTAACGCGCACGAGCTCCTTCTTCGGCTTCATCTCACCGCAGGCTATGCACATCCTGTCCGGGATCTTCTTCGGCACCGCGGTCTCCTCCCTCTCAGCCTTCGTTCTCCGGAGTCTCGCCCCGGGCGGCCGATTCTACCGCCTGGGTGAACTTGCTCAGGAACTCGGCCTCGATCATTTCCCTGAACTGCGACTCGCTCTTGATGTCGATCTTCCAGCCCGTGAGCCTCGCCGCGAGCCTGGCATTCTGCCCTTCACGGCCGATCGCAAGCGACAGCTGCTGATCGGGCACGATCACTTTGGCGGCACGTTCCTCCGGATGGATGTCGACTCTAAGCACTTTCGCCGGGCTCATGGCGTTGCTGATGAAAATCGCGGTGTCGCTGCTCCAGGGAATGACATCGATCTTCTCGTTCCGCAGCTCATCCATGATCGTCTGGACCCTCAGGCCCTTCTGCCCTACGCAGGCTCCGACGGGATCGACATTCTCGTCCCTTGACGCAACAGCGATCTTGCTCCTGGAGCCGGCTTCCCTCGCGATTGCCACGATTTCGACGACACCGTCCGCGATTTCGGGAACTTCGCTTTCGAAAAGCTTCTTGACCAGGTTCGGGTGGCTCCTGGAAACATAAATGACAGGGCGGCCTTTTTTCTCATCGACCTTGAGGATCAGAAACTTCATCCGCCGGTTGAAATCATAGCTGTCCGTCCGCATCTGCTCATTGATGGCGAGGACCGCTTCCGCGCGGCCGATGTCGACAAACACATCCCTGCGGTCCTTGCGCTGGATGATGCCCGTAGCGATCTCCCCGATCCGGCTCGAAAACTCGTTCTGGATCCGCTCCTTTTCGGCGCTGTTCATCTTCTGGCTGATCACGTTGCGAGCCGTCAGGGCCGCGAGGCGTCCCATCTGGTCCGGCGGCATCGTATAGCTCAGCGTGTCGCCGATCTCGAAATCCTCGCTGATCGCCTTGGCATCTGCCAGAGAAATCTGGGTCGACGCGTCTTCCACCGTCTCGACGACTTCGAGCTCGATCACGATGATCATATCCCCGGTCTCGCGGTCGATCTCCCCGCGCACATTGTCGGTCGTCTTGGCGTTGAATTCTCTCTTGTAAGCCGACACAAGGGAATCTTCGATCGACTGGAAAAGCACCTCCGGATCAAGTCCGCGCTCTTTTGCCACATCGTGGATCGCTTTGATGATCTCTTCTTTCATTTTTCCTTTTTTCTCCTCTCGGTCCTATGCTACCTATCTTATCGCATCTATCGCAGTCTGTCTGTGTGTCCGGGCCTGGTCCTGCCTGCCGTGCGCCGGCGTGATCTCCGGTCCTAAAACCGGATCGCCCGCCGCATGAGTCTGATATTGTCCCGTCCGAAGCTCATCACCGTGCCATTGCTCCTGGGCCTTACGCCCTTGACGAACGGCTCGTCGAGGGTGATCGTCACCGCATCGGCGGTGAAGGCATCGAGAGACCCTTCAAACCGGCTGCGCCGGTCCACCGGGGACTTCAGCAGGATTTCCACCAGCCGTCCGGTGTTCCTTTCGAAATCCCTGTCGGTCTCGATGGGCCGGTCGGCTCCCGGTGACGACACTTCAAGGTCGTACGACACCGGGATCAGGTCCGCTCCGTCGAGGACGGGCTCCGCGGCCAGGCTGACCTCCGAGCATTCATCGAGCCCGACGCCCGCCTCGCTGTCGATGATGAGCCGCAGCACCCTGCGCTTGCCGGACGGCAGATATTCCACGTCGAGCAGTTCGCATCCGTGCTCCCGGACGACCGGGTCGAGCAGTTCGTATATCTTCTGCGCCACGACACTTCTGCCGGCCATCCGCGCGGATACCCCCTTACAAGAAGAAAGAGCGGGACATGCCCACTCTCTTCGGTACAAACGTTCGGTTGACATTTACTATAGCACAGAAAATGCCGCCGCGCAAGGGCTGCAGGCTTGAAAACCGGTAAAAAACCGTTAAAGCGTGTCATGCAAACCTTCATGCGCTTCATTCATCGCCAATTGGAAAAGGGCGGATCAAACCAGTTGGAAAAGGCGGATCAAAGATCCGCCTTTTCCAACTGGTGCCCAGAGCCGGAATCGAACCAGCCACACGCGGATTTTCAGTCCACTGCTCTACCAAATGAGCTATCTGGGCAGAAAGGCCTCATAAGAGGCCTTTTGGCGACGCAGAAGGGGCTCGAACCCTCGACCTCCAGCGTGACAGGCTGGCATTCTAACCAACTGAACTACTTGGCCGTATGAAATTGGTGGGAACAACAGGGCTCGAACCTGTGACCCTCTGCTTGTAAGGCAGATGCTCTCCCAGCTGAGCTAAACTCCCGTTTTTAATGTCCCATGCACATTTCAGCCATCTCTGTGCATGTCTGCACGTGAAAAATCGATGTGTGCATGTCCGCTCCTTTACACAAGGCGCATGAGAAAGTATAAAGGATTGACCGGATGTTGTCAACAGATAATTTTACCCCGGAGAAAGGAGCCGCAGGCATCGGCAGAAAGGCTTTTCCGGGTTTCGGGAAGCATCAGAGCCCGTATTTCATCCGGACCCTTTCCAGCTTTCTGCCGAGTGGTTTTCCGGCGATCCAGAGGAACAGGACATTGGATGCCGCGTAGGCCGCGGTGACCGGAGCGGCCGCGGCAAGAGCCGCCAGGTAGCGCGTCAGCCGGAACGTGCCGTCGATCCAGAGGACGGTCCAGATGTCCATCGCGAGCGAATAGAGGATCCCGGCGAAGATCCCGTAAGCTGCGAGGCGCAGGCGTCCGGCGGACAATCTTTTGCCGAGAAGCCCCGCAAGAAAGCCGGCGATCCCCCAGGCAAACATCTGGAATGGCGTCCAGGGGCCCTGGCCGAAATAAAAATTGGATATCAGAGCGGACAGGGCCCCGCACAGGAAACCCGCCTGCGGTCCGAAATAGACCGCCGTGATGACCACGATAGCGGTCACCGGCTTAAAAAACGGGATGAACGCGAAGAGAAACCTGCCCAGCACGGACAGCGCGGTCATGACGGAAATGATGACGAGTCTTTTGGCATCGGCTTCCCCGCGCCGCTCGAATGCGGCGAAGAACGGCACACAGGCCAGGACCGCCACTGCAAGGGAGAGGAAGGATGCGCTTTTTTCCGCGGAAAGAAGGAAGCCCGCAGCCAGGACCAGAGGCACCGCAGCCAGCGGGATCAGAAACGTCAGGCTTTTCACGATGGTGCTGCGGTCATTTTTCACAGGCAGCCTCCTCGGACAGCAGCACGTCCTCTGCGGCCGGATGATCCATCCGGCAAGCCGCGGCGACTTCGTCGCAGGTGATGGCGTACGGGTAGATGTCCCGGGCGATGCGGTTGGCTGCCGTGGTGTAGAAATTGTTCATCGAGAAAAACATTTCCGGTGTGTCCTCCGACAGGATCTGACCGTCGAAGAACATCGCGCACCGGTCTGCATTGGCAGCCGCGAATTCCACATCGTGCGTCACGATGATGAATGTGATCCCGGCTTCCTTGAGGTCGGAAAGGATCGTGCGAAGTCCCTGCTTCGCGAACGGATCGAAGCCCTTGGTCGGTTCGTCCAGGAGGATGACCCGCGGCTTGAGGAGCAGCAGCTTGCAGATCGCGCATTTCTGCTGTTCCCCGCCCGATAGGTCATACGGATGCCTGTCCAGGAGATGCTCGATCCCGAAAGTGCGGCACAGGCTTACGATCGCTTCCCTGCGGTATTCTTCCGTATATTCCATGTCGTCGCAGGCTTCTTCGAAATCCTCGCGCACCGTGTCCTTGATAAAAACGATCTCCGCATTCTGCGGCAAGACGGCGATATTGTTCCGGTACAGGTCGGCGGGCCTGTAATCCCTGATTTTCTTTCCGAAGATCCGGATGCTTCCACGGTAGGGTTTCAGGATCCCGCACAGGACATGGAGTGCGGTCGTCTTGCCAGAACCGTTGCCGCCCAGGATGCAATAGGTCTTCCTCTCGGGAGCTTTGAAACTCACGCCGCGCATCACGTCCGGCAGTTCCCTGCCATAACGGAACCAGACATCGTCCAGCTCGACAGCATACGGCCCGACCGCCGCCTCCGAAGCATCGCCTGCCCTTTCGTCCGCGCATCGTTCGCCCGGCGCGCCGGATGGACCTCCGCAGAATTCCCGTAGAAAATTCCGGCCTTCCTTGACCGTCAGCGGACACTTCCCTTCCGCTCCCAGCGCGCCGTAGATCCTTACGGCCGACGGCAGGGCCGCAAGCATCGGATGATGCGCGTCGGCCGCCATCAGGCGCGGCGCGATCCGCCCGGGTGCGTCATACAGGAGGACTCCCCCTTTTTCCATCAGGAGGATCCGGTCGGCAATCGGGAAAACATCCTCGAGCCGGTGCTCGGCCAGGATCACGGTCATGCCGAGTTCACGGTTGATCTTGTGCAGCGTGCCGATGAATTCGGATGCGGCGATCGGATCCAGCTGGGAGGTCGGTTCGTCCAGGAGGATCGCTTTCGGCTGCATGACCATGACGGATGCCAGGTTGAGGAGCTGTTTCTGGCCGCCCGACAGGTGCGCCGTATCGTTCCGGAATAAGGATCCGATGCCGAGGAATCCCGCAATCTCCGCGGTCCGACGCCGGATCACGGATGTCGGGAGGCCCATGTTCTCAAGTCCGAACGCGAGTTCATGCCAGACTTTGTCGGTCACGATCTGAGACTCGGGATTCTGACCGACATAGCCGATTTCGCAGGCTGCCGTCTTTTCATCCAGGTCCCCGATGTTCCGGCCTTCGTACCAGATCTCCCCCGTGGTTTCACCGTACGGGGCGATCCCGCGCTTGAGCATCCTGAGCAGCGTGGTCTTTCCGCAGCCGGTCTCGCCGCACAGCACCACGAAATCCCCGGCGCAGACAGACAGGGTGACATGGCGGACCGCAAGACCGGCCGCTCCCGGATAAAGGAAACTCAAATCCTGGAGAGTGAATAATTCCATTGGATCCTCTCTTTCAGCTCGACCAGCGACGGCAGGAAAACGAGACACGCGAAGGCCGCGTAGACGCTCACGGTGCCGGGTCCCGCCGCGATTGCGGACATCGCCGGGTAGTAGGCGAAACGCATCCCGCCGGACAGCATTCCGGCAATGGTATACAGGGAAAGTCCGCAAACCGGCGTCAGCATCAGCAGATCCCGGATGGTGAACCGGTACACGGAAAAACTGCTTCGTTTCGCAGCACCGTATCCTCTTGCCTTCATCGAATCCGCCGTTTCCAGAGCCATTTCGAACGACCAGGTGACCATGGCGGAAAAGACCCGGAGGCCCGAACGGACCCGCGCAACAGCACTTTCCTCGGAAAAGCCCCCGAGGGTCTTCTGCGAATCGGAGACTTTCCGGGATCGGTCCAGAAACAACGGGATGAACCGGAGGACCATCGAAAAGACCAGCGCGAGACGCGGGGCGGCTCTTCCGAACAGGTACAGGAATTTATCATTCGTCATGACCTTCGTGTAGTTCCGGAACCAGTGCATCACGCCGACGATCATCGCTCCCGCGCCCATTCCATAAAACAGCGATTCAGCCGTCACCGGCCTGCCGTTCAGAAAAAAAAGCACTGTGATGCCGCCGCCGGAAAAAAGCGGATTGGTTGCCGTGATCAGAAGAAAAAACAGGAGCGAGTATGACAGATCCTTCCATGTCGCTTTCCGTTCTCCGGCCGCAAGGCTGTACGCGATCCCGCCCGCAAGGGCCAGCGCGAGGATCACGGGGTGCCCGGCGAACATGGTGATCCCGATGACGGCGGCAAAATAGCACATCAGGACCGATGGATGATACGCAGAAAACGATCGCATGGCTCCGCCCCCTTTAGTCATACGAATTGCCGACGTCCCGGCCGAGGTCGCAGGTGAACACCCATTCGACCGAATCACCCGCCTGCAGCTTGACCGCTGACGAGTCGGATCCGGCGAACGTGCCGTTCACCCGGAACATCCAGCCCGACAGCGGGCCGAACGAAAATTCCCGGATGCCGCCGATGCTTCGGATGTAGACCGGAGCAAGTCCGGCAGGACCTCCGCCGTATTCGACCGGGATCTTCTCTGCTGAAGCCGCTTCGAGCAGCAGATCGAAAACGGATTCCCCGTCATGCACCGTCAGGCCGTCCTTTTCGAGCAGGATGCCGTCGGCCGGGATCATCCCGGAGTCCAGCCATTCCTGCGGGATCTGGTCCGGATGATCCAGGATGGTGGAACAATCGATCCGGATGCCGGCCGAAGCTGCTCCCGAAACGGAAGATCCTGTCCCGCGTGAGAAAAAATCCTTCACGGAACGGATGTCGACGCTCAGGATCACGGCCGCGGCCAGTGCCGCAAGGACCGCAATCGTGATGATCCTTGTCTTCACCCGCCGGTTCATGACGCCCTCCCGGCTTTGTCCCTGCGTCTGCGTGACGCAGACGCGGCTGAGGCGATCCCTGCGGCGATCGCTGCGGCCGCGCAGGCGGATGCCGCCCAGAGCAGTGCGGTCCGGTTCCGTCCCCCGCCGGTCCCGCTGCCGGTCCTGCTGACGATTCCGCTGCCGGTCCCGCTGATCTCCGCGGCCGGCGTTGCGGCCTCTTCGGGCCTCATGTCGTACAGGCCGCGCATCCCGCGCATCCCGCGGATCATGGCGACCAGCGCGCAGAGGACCTGCTCTCCGGCCTTGCTGTCCGACTTCATCGCCTG
>CAZDPQ010000067.1:0-13569 GCA_964507305.1 uncultured Oscillospiraceae bacterium | reverse complement strand
CACGTGCTGGCTCCTCCGGAGGGGAATTCCATCGTTCTGCCCACCCCACTGGACAGAAGCCGCTACAAGGCCGCCCGGATGTTCCGGACCGGCCGGCCGGCTGTCCTGACGCAGACGGATGGCAGCGTGCGGATCGATGTCCCCGACGAATGGGATGTGCTTGATACGGTGATCGTTCTGGAGAGAGCCGCGGCATCGGATGAAATGCGTGAAGTTCCTTCCGTCTGCCTTTCTGCAGACGGGATCCGCGCATCCTGCGAAGAGTCTCTGGAAGGCCATGGGCCAGAAGCCCTGCTCGACGGCGATCCCTCGACCTATTGGTGCACGCCGGAAGGGATCCTCCACACCGTCCTGTTCGACCTAGGAAACACCGACGAGCTGTGCGGGATCCGCGTCCTGCCACGCCAGGACCGGAGTGTGGAAAGTCTCGTGACCCAGATCACGTCATATGCCCTGTATGCCGGCACAGAGCCCGGAAACCTCCGCGCCGTCAGAACCGGCGAATGGAAAAGGACATACGAAGAAAAGGTAGTTCGTTTCCCGCCGGTCAAAGCCCGTTACGTACGGCTGGATGCGGGCCCGGAATGGCTGCCGCCGGACTGGCGCGTCTATCCGAGGAGCGCGGCTGCAGCCGCCGGCATCACATTCCTCGTGATCGCGCGATAAGGACGCATCACTCTTTCGCGGCTTCAGCCATGGCCAGCGTATTGGCGAATGGAATGTTCGGGAGCAGGCACTCGTGGCTCGGGCTGATGATCACGTTCGGACCGAGACAGCCGCGGACACGGCGGACTTCCCGGCGGACATCATCCGGCGTTCCGTTCACCAGCAGGTCCTGCGTATCGATGCCGCCTACGAAAGCCAGATCGCGGCCGAATTCGCGTCCGAGCGTTTCCGCATCCATATTGTGCGCGAGCGCCTGCAGGGGATTGAGCGCGTCGACGCCGATGTCGATCAGACGGGGGATGATTTTATAAATGGATCCGCAGGAGTGCAGGAGCACTTTTTTATTGTGACGGTGCGCGACCTCCACCAGGCGTCGGAACCCGGGCAGTAGGAAACGGTCGAAGCATTCGGGGGAAATCAGGAGATCCCGCTGCGAACCGAGGTCGTTTCCGATGAAGAGGATATCCGCACGGTCTCCAAGTGCTGTGAAATACCGATCGTTTGCCTCCACGAAAAAATCGACGATCCGGGTCGTGACCGCTTCGGCGATCAGCGGATCGGTGTACATCTTGAGGAAATAATTTTCCATCCCGAAAAAATCGCAGGCCAGATGAAAAAAATGGCTCCAGAACCCGGTGAAAACGCCCTTGTCGTTGCGGATGTCGATTGCGGACAGGATCTCTGTGAAATCCAGGTGATCCGGATCCGGCCAGTCGTAAGCCTCGACTTCCGCAAAATCCGTGCAGTCCGCGAAAACGCCGTCCTGGCTGTAGCGGGTCTGCTTTCGGCCGCCGAGAGGATCGAACATCAGCTTGCCTTCCGGGTGACGGTATGCTCCATCCGCCAGCATGCAGCGGCAGTCATCATCCAGGTATTCGCACAATTGCTCATACTCCTCAAGATGCAGATGACTCAGATACGATCGCAGCGTGTCCGGATGCGGATTGCCCATCCAGAACGCCCTTTCGCCGGATCCCCGGCGGCTCAGGATCGTCGTGATTTTTTCTCTCGAACGGTTTTTCATGATGCTCCCTCCCGCATGATGGTCACTCCGGGCACCTCTTGATTATACCAAAAAATATCATAATAACATAGATATAAAGACAAGAAAAATACCAAAAAATTGATACGACTTTTTCCGGAAAAGTCATAAAGACTTCGGCCAAGGCCTGACCGAACGCTTTTATGACACAAAAAGTCGATATGACGGCACAAAAAGGCGGTCTGAGTCATGATCCATGGGATCACGTATTTCAATTGTGATATATATTATTCAAATACAGCCATTTCGAAACGAACAATATATTTCATATATTGTGCATAAAATATGGCGGACAGGGGAGGAAACGGCGAGAGAGGCGGTGAGGGCAGCGAACCTTCAGCCGGAAGAGGCGGGGTTCCTTGCCAGGTCCGCAAGCCGGACCGGCCCGACCGAGATAAGCCGCTCGACGATCGGCAGATCCGCCGCAGCCCATTCCAGACAGGCAAGCCCGTCCGCCGGAATCCAGCGGTGTCCGATATGCTCTCTGCGTGAAAAATGCCGGTCCGAGACATCGCAGAGAAAGCTGTGGAGCGTGATGTCGAAATCCGGGTAGACGTGCCTTACCGTCATGAAAAAGTCCGCTTCCCCGACCGGAACCGAAATGCCGAGTTCTTCCTCCAGCTCGCGCGCCAGGGCCTGCGGGCGGCTCTCCCCGGGCTCCGTTTTGCCGCCCGGGAACTCGTATCGGCCCGCCAGATAAGGGTAACGCGAGGGACCTCTCTGCATGCAGAGGATCTCCCCGCCGCAGACGAGGATCGCCGCGACGACCTCGATGCGATTCATTTGACGGACTTCTGGCTGAGGTAGTCGCTCGCGCTGAGCGCCGCGACCGCGCCTTCGCCCGCGGCGATGATGATCTGCTTGTAAGGGAATTCGCGGACATTGCCTGCGGCGAACACCCCGGGAATGCTGGCTGCCATCCGCTCGTCCGTGAGGATCGCCCCTTGCTCGGTAAGCCGGAGGATGCCTCTGAATATGCCGGTATTGGGAGTCTGGCCGATCTCGATGAAGAGCCCGCCGCCGGGAATGGTCCTGCGCTCGCCGGTGTCAAGGTCTTCCACGACAACGCCGGTCATCACTTCGCCTCCGACCACCTCGAGGATGCGGGTGCGGAGATGCACGGTGACCTTCGGGTCGGCAGCCATCTGGTCAAGGAGCACCTTATCCGCCCGGACCTGGCTGCGGTGCACAAGCGTGACGGTGCGCGCGTATTTCGACAGGTCAAGCACGGCTTCGACGGCTGAATTGCCGCCTCCCGCGACAAGGACATCCTTGTTACGATACAGCGGAGCATCGCAGATCGCACAGTAGGAGACCCCTTTGCCGGCGTATTTCCCCTCGCCCGGCACATGGAGCGCGCGATACACGGAACCCGTGGCGATGATGACCGTCCTGCCGAGGTATCGCTCACCGGACGCGAGTGTGATCTCGTGGCTGTCGCCGTCCTGCCGGTATCCGGCCACATCGGCGGCCTCCAGGACGGGGACCCGGTATTCGGCCACGTGAGCGGCGAATAGCTCTGCCAGTTCATACCCGGCGATGGACCGCATCCCCAGATAATTTTCGATCCATGCGGTGTTCAGCAGCTGTCCGCCCTTGTTCAGGCTCAGCAGGGCCACGCTGCGTCCCTTGCGCGCGGCGTACATCGCGGCGTTCAACCCGGCCGGCCCTCCGCCGAGAATCAGGATGTCATATAAAAAATCAGGCTTCGGCACCTGAATGGGATCTCCTGCCCCTGAAGTAAAATCCGTTTCCATATCGTCGTCTCCTTTGTGATCTGCCGTCTGATGCGGCATTCTGACAAATTTTTTCTACCAATATACCACAGAATCGGCCGGACGTCATGCCCCCGTCGGTTTTTCAACGTTGCTGCGTCAGCGGCTTTTCGTAGATGCGGTACGTCTTGATCCTGTGCATCCCGAGCTTCTCCAGCGCGTTCCGGATCCGGAGGTTGTCTTCCAGGATATAGTTGGCCTCCATCCGGACCTTCTTCGCGGAGAGATGATTGTACAGGTTGATGTACATCAGGGAATCCAGCGCTTTGCCCTGCCAGTCCGGATGGACGGCAAGGCCGAAGAGCCTGTAGTCCCGCAGCTTGCGGACGCCGAACAGGAGACGGGCCCAGCCGAACGGGAAAAGTCTCCCGCCGGTGCGCTTGAGGATGACATTGATGTCTGGAAAACCCAGGCAGAATCCGACCGCTTTCCCGCCATCCTCGACCATCCATACGGCATCCGGGTCGACGATGAGCCGGAGCTTGCGGAGCATGTCCTCCATGACCGGCAGGTCGAGGGGGACATAGCCCCAGTTGTCCGCCAGGGCGGTGTTGGAAATCTCCCATATCGAGCGCGCGTCTTCCTTGATCCTCCGCATGTCGAGGCGGCGGATGCGGACTCCGGGGCTGCGCGACCAGAATCTGTCGTAGAACCAGCGGATCCGGTCGGGGAGCTCGTACCCCTTCAGGATGTCCGCCTCATACACAAGAAGATCCTTCACCTTCCCGTAGCCGCGGGAAAGGAAAAAGTCATGGTAGTAGGGGGGATTCCACGGCGACATGTAGACGGGAGGCCGGTCATACCCCTCGAGAACGAATCCCCAGTTTTCCGCTACGGGATTGATGGGCCCGCGGATCGCCGCCACACCTCTGGCTTTCAGCCAGTTTTCGGCCGCTTCGATCAGCATGCCGCCCGCGGTGTCGTCCGGAACGCAGTCGAAGGAGCCGAAAAAACCGGTGCTGGACCGGTAGAAACGGTTGAAATTGCGGTCGATGTAGGCGATGATCCGGCCGGCCGGACGTCCTTCATCGTCAAGAGCCAGGAAAAGCTCGAAATCCGAGTCCGCGAGGATCGGATTGGACTCGGCGCGATAGCCGCTGTGCTCGTCGGCCCACAGCGGCGGGACGTAACAGGGGTCCTTTTTGAACAGCACCCACGGAAGCCGGACAAAGCGGCGAAGGTCCCTTTTGCCGCGGACCGGAATGACTTTCATCGGTAAATCCCGCCTGTCTTCTATACGTTAAGGTATTTAAAGAGCTCAAGGACCAGAAAGACCGGCCAGACCAGTGCCTTGAGGAATCCGAGAACGCCGGGCCAGAATCCTGCCGCCTGTGAAATGAAATAGATGGCCGCGCCGATCAGGCCCAGAAAATAGATCATGCCTGAAGCCGCCGTTCCGTGATCTTCGTGTTTCATCGTGCTGCCCTTTCCGCGGATCCCGCGCCGCGCGCCTATGCGTGCAGAACCGCATCCGCCGTGCCGCCCGGGACATCCGGCAGATCCGGCATATCCGCCCGCCCCGGCCTGATCCAAGTATACCATGATTTCCGGCCGCGAAACAACGATCCGATCCGTCTAAACGGATCGGATCCGCATCTGTCTGCCGGATCGTGCGGCGGGCCCCGGAAGCAGGCGGACGGAAAATGGCACAGAAAATTCCGGATTCCGCCGTTCGTTCTATACACCGTCACGAAATTTTCCGCAAGCCGTTCCAGTCCCCGGACAGAAGTGATAAAATTTTCCCATCAGACCTGCACGGGGCAGCTCTTGCCCGCGGCACGGAGGATTTCAGCAGACGCGAAAACCGGATACGGGTTCCGGAAGATAAAGGATGGGCGATTATGGGCGGACTGTTCGGTGTGGTTTCAAAAGGCAATTGCGCGGAAGACCTGTATTTCGGCACCGATTACCATTCGCATCTCGGCACGAGCCGGGGCGGCATGGCGGTCTGGCAGGGAAGCAGCATCAAAAAAGTGATTCACAATATCGAGACCGTGCAGTTCCGGGCGAAATTCGAGGACGACATGGCCGGGCTTGAGGGAAACATGGGCATCGGCTGCATCAGCGACACCGAACCCCAGCCACTGACGGTATGCTCCCATCTGGGGCAGTATGCGATCACGACGGTCGGACGGATCAACAATGCGAAACAGCTTGTCGACAGGCTCCTTTCCAAGAAAAAATATTCCCATTTCCTCGAAATGACCGACGGGATGATCAATCCCACCGAACTCGTCTCCTCTCTGATCGACGAGGAAGAGTCTTTTTCGGAAGGCATCCGCAGGGCACAGGGCGCGATCGACGGCTCGTGCACGATGCTGGTCCTCTGTCCGGAAGGCATCTATGCGGCCCGGGACCGGTACGGCAGGACACCGGTGATCATCGGTGAAAAGGAAGGAGCCTTCTGCGCGGCATCCGAGACCTGTTCTTTCCCGAATCTCGGCTACAGGACTTTGTACGAACTCGGCCCCGGAGAGATCATCCTCCTGACCCCCGAAGGCCTGCAGAAGATCGCTCCGCCGGGCGATACCATGCGGATATGCGCATTTCTCTGGATCTATTACGGCTACCCGTCATCAGCGTACGAGGGAGTCAACGTGGAGATGATGCGCTATCGCAACGGAGCCGCCATGGCCCGCAAAGACGACGCCGAGGTCGACCTGGTCGCCGGCGTTCCCGATTCCGGGATCGCCCACGCCATCGGCTATTCCAACGAATCCCGCGTGCCGTACGGCCGGCCGTTCATCAAGTACACGCCGACCTGGGCCAGGAGCTTCATGCCCCAGAACCAGAATATCCGCGACCTGGTCGCCAGGATGAAGCTGATCCCGATCAACTCGCTGGTGGAGGGCAAGCGCCTGCTTTTCTGCGACGACTCGATCGTCCGCGGAACGCAGCTGCGGGAGACAGTCGAGCTGCTCTACGCGTACGACGCGAAGGAAGTCCATATCCGCCCCGCATGCCCGCCGCTGCTGTACGGCTGTAAATACCTGAATTTCTCCCGGTCCAGATCCGAGTACGATCTGATCGCGCGCCGTGCCGTCCGGGAGCTTGAGGGGGACGGCAGCGAAGTGCCCTCTGCATACGGCGAGCCGGACACCGAGCAGCACCGCTGCATGGTCGACTGCATCCGCAAGCACCTGAATTTCACATCCCTGAAATACCAGAATCTCTACGACATGCTCGATTCGATCGGTCTGCCGCGCGACAGGATCTGCACCTACTGCTGGACCGGCAGGGAATAAGGCCGGCGCAGCGCCGGCACAGAATGAACCGGGGGTGACGTGCGATGAAAAAGCAATGGTGCGCTGCCATGGTTTTTCTTGCGGCATTCGTTATGACATCCTGTTCGGGAAACGGGGATAAAAGCGGGGCCGGCTCGTCTACCGCCGCCGGCCGTTCATCGGCGGACGGCATTTCGCAGGGCACCGGCAGCGGCAGCGGTTTCGCGTCATCCGGGGCTGGAACGCCTTTGCTGACGCTGATCGGTCACGCGTCGCTGAAAATCCGGACGGCCGAAGGCACCGTGATTTATGTGGATCCCTATTATCCCGGTGATTACAGCGAAAAGGCCGACATCATCCTTGTCAGCCATGAGCACTCCGACCACAACAAGGTCGGGCTCTGCACGCAAAACAGCGGCTGCCGGGTCCTGCGGGTCAAGGACACGATCAACGGCGACAATACATACAACACGTTCGAGATCCGGGGTGTCAGGATCGGGCCCTTTCCCGCGTCCAACAAAAATCACCCGCTCGGCAGCACCAACGGCTTTATCCTGACCTTTGACGGGATCACGGTGTACGATGCTGCCGACACCTCCGAAATCCCGCAGATGGCGGATCTTGCCGGACGGAACATCGATTACGCCTTTTTCCCGATCGACGGGCAATACAACATGGGACCGGAAGAAGCGGAGAGATGTGCCGGGATGGCCGGCGCGAAGCATGCCGTCCCGTTCCATATCCTTGACGCCGACATCGGGGCTTTCCGCCCGGACAATCTTCTCCTGATCGCATACGGCGAAACGATCGAGCTGGAGCCGTGAGACGGCCCTGTGAAATCCGATGGCCGCGCCCCGGCAGTGCTTCGTGCAGAATATTCTGAAAAGTTGACAATATTATACAACAATAATATAATGCGTTTACGGAATATGTAAACGCATTTTTGCAGTTTGGAGGGACGAAGCATGAACGGCCCCGAGAAAGCGTCCGTACAGGACATCATCAACGGGTATTACCGTGACGAAGAGCGGAAGGCGACCGTCTGCGCGGAATGCGGGATGGCGTTCGAGGACGGCGAGATCTTCGCCACAGGCGGCCGGTATTTCACGGCCGAACGCGCAGCCACGGTCCACATGGCGGAGATGCACCCGGACAGGATGGCGTCTATGATCGCGTCGGACAGCAGGTATCTGTCGCTGACCGGCAACCAGAAGGATATCCTGCGTCTTTTTTCGGAGGGCCTGAGCGACGGCGAAGCGGCGCGGCAGTTGGGCGTTTCCCCGTCGACCGTCCGGCATCAGCGGTTCATGTTCCGGGAAAAAGCGAAAGCCGCGAAGGCCTGGCTCGCCCTCTGGGAAATGGTGTCCGGTGAAATGGAGAGGAACCGGGAAGCGGCCGGGAGCCGGTTGCTGCCCGTGCACGAAGGAGCGAAGATGATGGATGAACGGTACGAGATCACAGAAGAGGAGAATCGGAAGATCCTCCGGGATGTTTTCGAGAGCCTTGATCCCCTGAAGCTCAAGGTTTTTTCCGTGAAGGAGAAGAAAAAAATCGTGACGCTGCGGAAGATCGCATCCCGGTTTGAAAAGGGGAAAACCTATACGGAAAAGGAAGTCAACGGCATCCTGGCGGATATTTACGATGATTATGTCACGATCCGCCGGTATCTGATCGAATACGGCTATCTGGACCGGACCCGCGACGGCCGTTCCTACTGGCTTGTGTGATGCCGGCTTTCGCCCAACGGCCTCAGCCCGGAAGCTTTATACCGGCGGCAATGTCGGACCGCCGGAACCATCAGTAAAAATCCTCCTCGAGGACGCGGCGGACGATCTCGGACAGCCGGATGCCGGTTTCCATGCTGCGCCGCTGGAGATGCCGGTGCGCCTGATCTTCGGTCATGCCGCGCTCCGACATCAGCCGGCGCTTGGCTTCGGCCAGGAGCGCGGATTCCTCAGGTGTCCGGGCGGCGGCAGCGCCTCTCGCGCCGTTCACATCGCCTGCACCGCCGGTCGCGCGTGCAGCGCCCCGGCCGCGGGTGTACCACGCGCTTTCGGAGGGCACGCGCGACTCAAGCAGGCTGGAGACCGTTTCGGCAAGAAGCGCGCCCGGGAACGGCGCGTAAAGGATGGTCAGGCCGGGCAGAGGCCCGTATTCCGCCTTGGAGGCGGCGCTGTGAAGCGACAGGACATCGAAAGTGTCCGGCAGGCGGGAAAGCAGTTCGGGAACGCTCATGTCCGGCAGCCCGGACGGGACGATGACCAGGCCGCCCGACGGATCCTGCAGCGCCCGGCTCAGCAAGGCCGAGCCGGACGGGCAGGCCTGCGGCGCCGGGAGGCCGGCGCCGAGCAGGGTTTTTCTTATTTTCATCGCGGTATCCGGATTTGCGAAAGCCATCATGATGCTGCGCATCGCACCTATTCTCCTCATGGAAGCGGCAGTTCCGGATCGTTTCGGGCAGACCGGGGATCATCCAAAAGCCGCGGGCGTCAATATCTCAGCAGATACTGGTCGAGTTCCCACTGCGAAACTGCGAGTCGGTAGGCATCCCATTCCTGGCGCTTGGCGGGGATATATTTTGACACCACGTGGTCTCCGAGCGTCGCGAGCACCAGTTCGTCCTTTTCCATTTCGTCGAGCGCCGCCTCGAGGCTTCCCGGAAGGCTCGTGATCCCGCGCTTCGCGCGCTCCTCGCGGCTCATGTGGAAGATGTTGGCGTCGGTCGGTTCGCAGGGCGCAAGGCCGCGCTTGATCCCGTCAAGGCCGGCGGTCAGGCAGAGCGCGAGCTCCAGGTACGGGTTGCAGGCGGGATCCGGGCTGCGGAGTTCGATCCGGGTGCTCCTGCCCCTCGCGGCGGGAATGCGGATCAGCGGGCTGCGGTTCTTGGCGGACCAGGCGATGTAGCACGGGGCTTCATAACCGGGGACCAGACGCTTGTACGAGTTGACCAGCGGGTTCGTGACGGCGCACATCCCCTTGATGTGTTCCAGGATGCCGGCGATGAAGCTTTTGGCGGCCGCCGAAAGGCCATCCGGGCTGTCGGGGTCGGCGAACGCGTTTTGCCCGTCTTTGGAGAGAGACATGTTGGTGTGCATGCCGGAGCCGTTGATGCCGAACACGGGCTTGGGCATGAAGGAAGCGTGCATGCCGTAGCGTTTGGCGATGGAGCGGACCGTGAGCTTGAACGTCATGATATTGTCGGCGGTGCGGAGCGCTTCGTCAAAGCGGAAGTCGATCTCATGCTGCGCCGTGGCCACTTCGTGGTGGGACGCCTCGATCTCGAAGCCCAGGTCCTCCAGGGCCAGCACGATCTCTCGACGGATATCCTCACCCTGACCGATGGGCTCGAGATCGAAATATCCGCCCTCGTCGTTGCTGCCGGTCGTCGGCTTGCCGGCTTCGTCATAGTTGAAAAGGAAAAACTCCAGCTCCGGGCCGACATTGAAAGTATAGCCCATCTTCTTGGCCTCGGCAATCGCCTTCTTCAGGACATGCCTGGGATCCCCCTCGAACGGCTTGCCGTCCGGACGGTACACATCGCAGATCAGCCGGGCGACACGCCCCTGCTGCGGCCGCCACGGGAAAATAGCGAACGTGTCGATGTCGGGGCGAAGGTACATGTCGGATTCTTCGATCCGCACGAAGCCTTCAATCGAGGACCCGTCGAACATGCACTGGTCCGACAGGGCCTTCTCCAGCTGACTGGGAGTGATCGCGACGTTCTTCAGGGTCCCGAAAATATCCGTGAACTGGAGACGGATGAACCGGACGTCCTGCTCTGCGACCATGGTCATGATGTCCTGCTTCGAATAACTCATGGGAAACCTCCTTGTTAAATAAAAAGCGCCCCAATGAAATGGAACGCCTTCGCTCTTGAATGAAGGTCATTATACCGAAAAAAGGAGCGCTTGTCAATCCGTAAAATGCAATTGACAAGATATAATCCTGCATGATTTTTCGCTGACATTTTGCTTTTGCCTGTGGCGACATTCACAAAACGCTGCGGAAGTACGACTGTCATGGCCAAGAATAACGTCTTCCGGCGGTTCGGCATGAAAGACGAACGCGGAAGCGATTCCGAACGGGTAGACCCAAGAAATGCAATTCTGTAATCGTAGAATTGCATTATGCGCGACAAAAAACATACTACCGACGCGTAAAGACCGCGCACGGCCATGAAGCAGGACAACGACTCCGGTCCGGACAGTCCGCTCAATACGGCAGATCCGTCCGGCCCATCAGGTAACGATCGCATGCGCGCGCGGCACCGCGGCCTTCGCGGATGGCCCAGACCACCAGGCTCTGCCCGCGACGGCTATCTCCCGCCGCGAAAATCCCGGGTCTGCCGGCGGCATAGGAGCCGTACTCCGCGAGGATGTTGGAACGCGCGTCACGCTCCAGCCCGAGCGCATCCGGCAGAAGGTCTTCGGGTCCCGTGAAACCCATGGCCAGAAGGACCAGCCCGGCAGGAAAGGCCTGCCCGGAGCCTGGAACCTCCTCGGGGACCATGCGTCCGTCCCGGCGCTCCCACCGGACCCCGACCGTATGGACCGCCTTGAGCGAGCCGTGCCCGTCGCCTTCGAAGCGGTGGACGGTCGTCCGATAGATGCGCGGGTCTTCCCCGTACAGGCCGATGGCTTCCTCCTGGCCGTAATCGGTCCGGAGCACGGCCGGCCACTGCGGCCACGGATTGCCGGGAGCACGTTCCGACGCGGGACGCGGCATGATCTCAAGCTGCCGGACGCTGCGGCACCCCTGGCGGATCGATGTCCCGACACAGTCGGTGCCGGTGTCGCCTCCGCCGATCACGAGAACGTCCAAGCCTTTTGCGGAAAACCCCTCCGCGACAGGCCTGCCGTCGAGCAGGGCGGCGGTGTTTTCACGCAGAAAATCGACCGCAAAGCGGATCCCGGAAAGTTCCCGGCCTTCGGCCTTCAGGTCGCGCGGACGTGTGGCTCCGACGCAAAGCACGGCGGCATCGTATTCATTCAATAGATCTTCCGCGGGCAGATCGCGGCCGACTTCCGTTCCCGTCACGAAACGGACCCCCTCGGCGGCCATGATGCCGGCCCTGCGCTCCAGAAGAGACTTGTCGAGCTTCATGTTCGGGATCCCGTACATCAGGAGCCCGCCGACACGGTCCGCGCGCTCGTAGACGGTAACGGCGTGGCCGGCGCGGTTGAGCTGGTCGGCGCATGCGAGACCGGACGGGCCGGAGCCGACGACCGCGACGCGCTTGCCGGTCCGGGCCGCCGGCGGGCGGGGGACGATCCAGCCTTCTTCAAAGGCTTTGTCGGCGAGAAAACATTCATTGCTCTTGATCGTGACGGGCGGCAGATGCATGCCGACCGTGCAGGATCCCTCACAGGGAGCGGGGCAGACCCTGCCGGTGAATTCCGGGAAATTGTTGGTCTTCCGCAGCCTGTCCCACGCTTCCCGGTAAAGGCCCGGGTACAGGGCGTCGTTGAATTCGGGGATCAGGTTGTGGATCGGGCATCCCGAGGCCATGCCGGCGATCAGAAGGCCGGTATGGCAGAAAGGGATGCCGCAGTCCATGCATCGGGCTCCCTGGATGCGCTGCTGTTCATCGGACAAGTGCCCGTGAAATTCACCGCAGTCCCGGATCCGTTCCGGGACCGGCCGGTCATCCGGTAACCGGCGGTCATACTCTAAAAAGCCTGAAGGTTTTCCCATATGCTCAACTCCTTACGGACCGGGCGGCGGACCGTGCCGCGCCCAGCGTGCTGCTTTCGAACGCGGCAAGAAGCGCCGCGTCGCCGGAAAGTCCATCGGCTTCGGCTGCGGCGATCGCGTCAAGCATCCGCTGGTAATCCATCGGCATGACCTTGATGAAACGACCGCGCGACACCTGCCAGTTCTCCAGGATCTTCCGCGCCTTATCGCTGCCGGTCCGATCGGCATGCTCGCGGATCCATCCCAGGACTGCGGCCTCATCCTCCGTGTCCGGCAGACCGCTGAGCCGGACCATCCCGGTATTGCAGCGCTCGAGGAACCGGCCGTCTTCGTCGTACACATAGGCTATGCCTCCGGACATCCCCGCGGCAAAATTCCGCCCGGTGCGGCCGAGCACGATCGCCAGGCCGCCGGTCATGTACTCGCATCCGTGATCGCCCACGCCTTCTGCCACGGCGACTGCGCCGCTGTTGCGAACGCAGAAGCGTTCGCCGGCCAGGCCGCGGATGAAGCACTCGCCGCCGGTCGCCCCGTACAGGGCGACATTGCCGGCGATGATGTTTTCTTCGGGGACAAATGCAGCGTCCCGCGGCGGCATGACGATGATCCGTCCGCCGGACAATCCTTTTCCGATATAATCATTCGCATCGCCCTCGAGCGTCAGGGTCATCCCCTTCGGGATGAACGCCCCGAAGCTTTGGCCGGCCGAACCGACGAATCGGAGGCTGATCGTCCCGTCCGGCAGGCCTTCGGCACCGTACCGGCGGCTGATCTCGCTGCCCAGCAGGGTGCCGGTGACACGGTCGGTGTTTCGGATCGGCAGGACAGCCCGGACGCTGCGCCCGCGCTCGACGGCCGGCCGGCAGATCGGGATCAGGAGCCTGCGGTCCATCGTGAGGTCGAGCCCGTGGGATTGTTCCTGCGTGCAGCACGCAGAGGAAGGGGGATCGGCATGGGGGCGGTGCAAAAGCGGCGAAAGATCCAGGCATGGCATGCGGGCGCTCTGGCGCAGCCTGTCCGTGCGGCCGACCATTTCGGAAACGGTGCGGAAGCCCAGCATGGCCATGATCTCCCGCAGTTCCCGGGCAATGAAGCGCATGAAATGCTCCACATGCTCCGGCTTGCCTGCGAAGCGCTCCCGGAGCTGCGGATTCTGGGTGGCGATCCC
>CAZDPQ010000066.1:0-13973 GCA_964507305.1 uncultured Oscillospiraceae bacterium | reverse complement strand
CCGTCCCGATCCGCGACGGACGCATCTATGCCGCGCGGTGCCATGTGCCTCTATCCGACAACTACCATCTCCGCAGGGATTACGGAACGCGCCACCGCGCGGCCATCGGCGTCAGCGAGATGGGGGATGCGATCGCCATTGTCGTCTCCGAGGAGCGCGGCACGGTATCGATCGCGATCAACGGCAGGCTTTACTCCCTGGACAATCCCGACGCGCTGCGCTCGATCCTTCACCGTCAGCTCGGCTCCGCGAAGGACAGCGGCGTCCTGGCCGGGATCATCAAGGGTACGATGAGGAAAAAGGGAAAAGGCCCGTCCGCGGCACGGGAAGCCGCAGGCACCGGACCGTCATCGCAGGATGACGCGGGCGGCGATGACGGGATTTCCCAGGCGATCGACGAATCGGGGCAGAAGTCGGACATCCCGTACAGGAGAAACTGGAACCCCCTCGACCGGAAGGGATCTTCCTATGTGCTTCCGAAAAAGAACAAGATCCTCATGATGCTCAGTTCGCTGTTTCTCTCGGTGCTTCTCTGGCTTTATGTGCTGATCATGATCAATCCGGTGGAGACGAAGGAATTTTCGGTCGCAGTCACCGTACAGGGCATCGAATCGCTATCCGCCCTCGGCCTGACGCCCGCCCTTTCATCCGATACGATCAAGATCGAGGTGGCCGGCCGTTCCAAAAACCTCAAGAATCTAAGCTCCGACAGCATCGAGGCCATCATCGACCTGACGGACATCACCTCGGCGCAGACCATCAGCGTGCCGGTGAGCGTCAAGGTCCGGAAGCTGGCCTATTTCGAAATACGCAAGATCTACCCCGCCCGCGTCACGGCGGAAATCGATCCATCACAAGGCTGAACCGCAGGAGGGCTCATGGGACTTTTATTCGGAACGGACGGGGTGCGCGGGATCGCCAACGTCGAGCTGACGACAGACCTTGCCAACAAGCTGGGACGGTACGGCGCCATCGTGCTCGCGGGTGAATCCCGCCGGAAGCCGAAGATCATCGTCGGCACCGATACGAGGATCTCCTGCCCGATGCTCGAATGCGCGCTTGTCGCCGGGATCTGCAGCGCCGGCGCCGACGCGTATGTCTGCGACGTGATCCCGACCCCGGGCATCGCCAAATTGGTGAAGGCATATGGCTGCGACGCGGGCGTCGTCATTTCCGCATCGCACAATTCCTTTGAATTCAACGGGATCAAATTTTTTGACGGAAACGGATTCAAGCTCCCGGACCGGATCGAGGACGAGATCGAGGACCTGATATTCCACCCGGAGAACGATCCGGGGAAATGGCCATCCGGAAGCGACGTCGGCCACCGGGTCCTGTGCGGAAGCGCTCTGGAGGATTACGCTTCGGCGCTCAAAGCCGCGATCCCGGTCAGCCTTGCGGGCTTCCGGATCGCCGTCGACTGCGCCAACGGCGCGACTTCGCCGATCGCACGCAGGCTGTTCGAAGATCTCGGCGCCGGGGTCACCGCTTTTTCGGACGATCCCGACGGGATCAACATCAACCGCGACTGCGGCTCCACCCATATCCGCCATCTCGCCGGGACCGTCGCTTCGGGCCGCTATTCGCTCGGTCTGGCGTTCGACGGCGACGGGGACCGGATGCTGGCCGTCGATGAGAACGGCAATGCCGTTGACGGGGACATGATCCTGGCCATCCTGGCGCGCCATATGAAAGAGCAGGGGCGCCTGGCGAACGACACGCTGGTCGTGACCGTCATGAGCAATCTCGGCGTGGATCTGTTCGCGGAAGAAAACGGGATCCGCATCGCGAAGACCAAAGTCGGGGACCGGTATGTCCTCGAAGAAATGCTGAAAAACGGCCATACGCTCGGCGGGGAGCAATCCGGGCACATCATCCTGCTCGATCACGCGACGACGGGCGACGGGCTGCTCAGCGCGCTCAAGCTCATGGAGGTCATGGCCGTCACCGGAAAGCCTCTCTCGGAGCTGGCGCGGGCGATCCGGATCCTGCCGCAGGTGCTGCGGGGCGTCCGGGTCGCGAACGACCGGAAGCAGGCCGCGCTGTCGGACGAGACGGTGCTGGGCGAGTGCCGCAGGATCGAGGGGCAGCTGCACGGCAAGGGCCGGGTCCTGATCCGGGCGTCCGGCACCGAGCCGCTCATCCGGGTGATGCTGGAAGGGGAGGATCTGACCGTGATCACGGCAATGTGCGAATCGATCACCGGCATCCTCGCGGAACGCTACGGGGCATAAGGGACGGCCCGCCGGACAGGGAGGATTCGGAAGGATGCGATATGACGCGCTGGTCATCGGCGCCGGGATCTCCGGGCTGACCGCAGGGGCCCTGATGGCAAAACGCGGGCTTCGCGTGGCGGTCGCCGACAAGAGCTATTGCCCGGGCGGTTCCTGCGGGGTCTTCAAGCGCGGGAGCGCCACCTTCGACCAGGGCTCCGCCATGCTGTACGGTTTCGGCGAGAAGGGCTTCAACCCCCACCGCTTCGTATTCAACTGCCTGGAGGAGCCGATCGACATCCTCCGGCACGAGCACCTCTACTGCATCCATTACCGCGGAGAGAAAATCATTTTTTACGATGACATCGGCCGCTTCGCGGAGGAGCTTTCGCGCCTGTATCCCGCCGAAAGGGAAGGGATCCGCCGTTTTTATGCCGACATGCTGAAGATGTACGAGCATGTCATGGCGGAAAACCCGAGCTACAGCTCGGCCGACGAGACGGATCCGCGCAGCGCACTCCGGAGCATGCTGCGGCATCCGGTTTCGTATCTGCGGTTCCTCGGCCTTCTCAACAAGAGTGCGGCGGACCTGCTCGGCCGGTACTTCAAGGACCCGGAGATCTTCAAGTTTTTCAGCAAGCTCACATCCACCTACTGCTATGTCACGGTGGAGGAAGCGCCCGCCATCCTGGCCGCGGTCATGTTCGTCGACAACCACATCGGCGGCAGCTACTATACGGCCGGCTCGACCCTGTTTCTCCCCGGCAAGCTGGAGAAGGTGATCGAGGAGCACGGCGGCGACATGTACCCCGAAAAAGAAGCGGTGAAGATCCTGTTCGAGCACGGCCGGCCCTGCGGCGCGCTGTTCCGCGACGGGAGCAGACTGTACGCCGATTCCATCGTCTATTCGGGGACGGTATGGAATCTGTACGGCAGATTGACCGACCTGTCCGTCCAGAAGCCCGGCAGGGCGGAATGGGCGGCCGGACTGCAGCCGACCTATCCAAGCGTGGTGCTGTATGCGCATGTCGACCGCAGCGTCATCCCCGAAGACACGCTTCCCGTCGAGATGCTGGCCGGCAATCCCGACCGTGTCGACGAGAATGAAGTCACGGCATATATCCTGAGCATCGACGACCGCACGCTCTGCGATGAGGATTCCCATGTCGTGATCGCCATCGGGCCGACGTTCGAAGCATTCGACGACTCCGACCGGCAGCGCTACGAGGCGGTGAAGGAAAAAGAAATGAACCGCCTGACCGCCGTGCTCGAGAAGCGTTTCCCGGGGTTCGAAGCGGCGATCCGGTACGCCGAAGCAGCCACCCCCCGCACGATCGAACGGTACACGAACAAGAACGGCGGCGCGGTGGCCGGCCCGAAGCAGCTCATGGGCCAGCACCTGCTCCGCAGGCTCCACACCAGGACCGAATGGGACAATCTCTTCTGCTGCGGCGAATCCACCGTCATGGGCACCGGGACGCCCGCCGTCACGACTTCCGGGATCAGCGCCGCGAACGCGGTCCTTTCCCGCCGCGGACTCGCTCCGTACGCCTGGCGCCCCGGCATGAAGAACTATTGCACCGAAAAGCCCAGGCCGTTCACACCGGACATGCTCTACGAGGGCTTCCCGGAGGACGAGCGCCAGGCCATGCTCCGCGCTTCCGCGTGTCTGCTGTGCGAGCATCCGTCCTGCTCGGCCGGCACCGGCGCCGACATCCGCGGGATGCTCCGCCGCGTGACGGTCGGCAACTTCACCGGCGCCGGCAGGCTCCTTGCCCGCATGGATGCCGGCGGGATCCCGGACCGGGACTTTTTCAACCGGTGCGAAGAACGCTGCCGCCTGCGCCGGACGCGGGGCGAACCGGTGCGGATCGCGGATGTGGCGGAATTCCTTGCCGCCGGGTCTCCCGCGACGTGCAAAAATGAGCCCTGATATCGCCGAAACGAGATGATTATGAAAGAAAACTTTCATATGGCATCAAATCCGCGCGTTATTTCCCATAAAGTGCCCGTATGGCGGAAAATCGCGGAAATATGTCGGACGGAAGGCTTACGATTTCGTTTTAAAGACAAAAAACACCCGAAGGATTGCCGATAATTCACAAAAATGAATTCTTTACCACAATAAATTGCAAAATCGTTGACACTCCCTGCAAGTAGTGCTAAAATCACGACGAGCTTGCGGCATTTCCTGCCGCGAACCGGTCGATCTTTTCACCATTTCTATTGCAAGGAGGCTATGGGAAATGTCATTAACAAATCGTTATCTTATCCAATTGCTGGAAACAGTCAAAAAAAGGAACAGCGGCGAGCCGGAATTCATCCAGGCGGTCACCGAGGTGTTCGAGTCGCTCGAGCCGGTCGTCGAGAGGCGTCCCGACCTTGTGGAGGCCGGCGTGCTCGACCGCTTGGTCGAACCCGAGAGGCAGATCATTTTCCGTGTGCCGTGGGTCGATGACAACGGCAAGGTCCAGGTCAACAGGGGCTACCGCATCCAGTTCAATTCCGCGATCGGCCCGTATAAAGGCGGATTGCGCCTGCACCCCTCCGTGTACATCGGGATCATCAAGTTCCTCGGCTTCGAGCAGATCCTCAAGAACAGCCTGACCACACTCCCGATGGGCGGCGCCAAGGGCGGCTCCGATTTCGACCCCAAGGGCAAGAGCGAAAATGAAGTCATGCGCTTCTGCCAGAGCTTCATGACGGAGCTGTACCGCCACATCGGGCCGGACTGCGACGTTCCGGCCGGCGACATCGGCACCGGCGGGCGTGAGATCGGCTACATGTTCGGCCAGTACAAGAAAATCGTGAACGAGTACAGCGGCGTCCTGACGGGCAAGGGCCTTACGTTCGGCGGTTCGCTCGCCAGGACCGAAGCGACCGGCTACGGGCTGTGCTATTTCACGGACGAGATGCTCAAGGTCAACGGCAAGAGCTTCAAGGGCAAGACCGTCGTGATCTCGGGCTCGGGGAATGTCGCGATCTACGCGACGCAGAAGGCCACGGAACTCGGCGCGAAGGTGGTCGCGCTGTCCGACAGCGAAGGCTACATCCATGATCCGGACGGGATCGACCTGGACTGCGTGAAGCAGCTCAAGGAAGTGGAGCGCAAGAGGATCCGCGAATATGTGGCCACCCACCCGAAGGCCAGATTCGTTCCCGGCTCGACCGGCATCTGGTCGATCCCCTGCGACATCGCTCTCCCGAGCGCGACGCAGAATGAAATCGACAAGGCCAGCGCCGAGCTGCTGGTGAAGAACGGCTGCTTCGCGGTGGCGGAAGGCGCGAACATGCCTTCGACCCCGGAGGCCATCGAAGTCTATCTTGCGAACGGCGTGCTCTATGGCCCCGCCAAGGCTGCCAACGCGGGCGGCGTCGCGACGTCCGGCCTGGAGATGAGCCAGAACTCGCTCCGCCTGTCCTGGACCTTTGAGGAAGTCGACAAGCGGCTCAAGGACATCATGGTCGGCATTTTCCATTCCTGCGAAAAAGCGGCGAAGGAATACGGGATGGAAGGCAACTACATGGCCGGCGCGAACATCGCCGGATTCCTCAAGGTCGCCGAGGCGATGAAGGCGCAGGGCTGCGTCTGAGGCCGCCTGCAGCGGCGCATCTGCAGAGAGCCGCCGAGGTTTTCCGGCGGACGTTCTTCTCCTAAATCGGATCAGCGGGCCTTTCGGGGCCCGCTTTTTCTTTTCCTCCGGAAAAACCGAAGGGAAGAAAACAAAATGCCATGTTTTCGCAACAAACGCCGCATTGACATCCCTTTTCGCGGTCCGTATGATGAAACCATGCATACGCATCGCCGGAGCGTTCCGGGATCGGGGCGCCCCCGGTCCGGAATCGCGGATGGGGACCGGCAGGAAGAAGGAGACCATGGATCGTAGAGAAACCGTCATCGCGGCACTGGAGCATCGTGAGACCGTCAGACTTCCTTACCATATGGACCTGACATCGCAGGAATACGCGAGAGTCGCCGAAGCCACCGGAGATCCCGCGTTTCTGGAGAAAAGCGGCGTATACCTGCATTACCACCAGTACTGGGGATGGCCGACGGAGATCCCGGGACAAGGGGAACAGTTCCTGGATGAATTCGGCGTGACGTGGGACCGCAGCGGCGCGGACAAGGACATCGGCGTGATCCGCCGGCCCATCATCGGCGAGCCGGACCTTTCCCTGTGGAAAGAGCCGGATCTGGATGAGAAGCGTCTCCGAGGCGAATGGGCGGAGCTGCTGGCATCGAAAGGGGACCGCTTCGTTTTTCCCGGCATCGGATTTTCGCTCTTCGAGAGAGCCTGGAGCCTGTGCGGGATGGAAAACGTGCTGATTTACATGCTTGAGGAGGAGGATTTCCTGGAGGGGCTGCTTGACCGGATCTGTGAATACAATCTGAAAATCATCCGGATGTCCCTGGAATATCCGTTCGACGCGTTTTACTTCGGGGACGACTGGGGACAGCAGCGGGGGCTCATCATGGGAGGTGCGCTCTGGAGAAAGTACCTGAAGCCGCGGCTTGCCCGGATGTACGGTGAAGTGAAAAAGGCGGGCCGTTATGTCATGCAGCATTCCTGCGGGGATATCGGGGAGCTGTTCCCGGATCTGATCGATATCGGCCTGGACTGCTATCAGACCTTCCAGCCGGAGATCTACGATATCCGGAAAGTCAAGGAGACGTACGGGAACGGCCTTTCCTTCTGGGGAGGGATATCCACCCAGCAGCTCCTGCCGTATGCTGCGCCCGACAAGGTGTATGAGGAGACCCGGCGGATCATGGATGTCATGCGGACGGGGGGAGGGTACATTGCCGCCCCGACCCATGCGGTCCCCCAGGATGTGTCGGCCGCGAATATCCTGTCGATGCTGAAGGCATTCCGGGAGGGCTGAAGGATGAGCATCGCGAGCGGGGTCCTGGAGACGGACGGGACGATCCTTCGCTGCCTGACGGATGCGGAACCGCGGTTTGCCGGCATCATCGAGGCGGCCGGTCCGATCCGGATGGAGACAGGAGGCGACGCGTTCGAAGCGCTTGCCGGCGCGATCATCGCGCAGCAGCTGTCCGGGAAAGCGGCCGAGACGATCCGGGACCGTGTGACCGCGATGATGGGAGGCCGGGTGACGGCCGACGGGGTCCTTGCGGCGCCGGATGCGGACTTCCGGGCGACCGGCGTCTCCGGGCAGAAGACCCGGTACCTGAAGTGCCTTGCGGAAGCGATGAACGGGGGACGGATCCGTCCGGAGGAGTTCGGGGAGATGGAGGACGAGGCGGTCATCGGCAGGCTCGTCTCCGTCAAGGGGATCGGCCGCTGGACGGCGGAGATGTTCCTGATTTTTTCACTCGGCCGCCCCGATGTGTTTTCGCCGGGGGACGGCGGTCTTCAGAGGGCTGTCATGAAGCTTTACGGACTGCAGGAGATCCCTGCGCGCGAAGAGCTGGTCCGGATCGGCGAACGGTGGAGACCCTACCGCACCTTCGCGTCGCTGTATCTGTGGAAATCGTTATCGGTCCGGACGCCGGATTTCTGACGGATCTTCCGGCGCGATGGCACGCTGCAGGATGATCACGCTGGCCTTTTCACCGTCGATCATCCCGACATCATCCATCCGCCCGGCCACGCGGAACCCGAATTTCTCATGAAACCGCACGGATCGCACGTTTCCGCTGTCGATCCATGCCGTGACGACGCGCAGGCCGTTTCGTGCCGCGCGCTCGAGGAGGGCTGCCATCAGAAGGGAACCGCAGCCGCCGCCGGTGTGCCCGGGGGCTACGTAGATGCTGTCCTCGGCGGTCGCGGCATAGCCGCTGTGGGGACGGAACCGTGACAGGGAGGCGTACCCGGTGATCCTGCCTTCGTCCTCCGCGACGATCGCACAGTAGGGGGGCTTCACATGCTCCTCATACCAGGCCTCAAGCTCCCCGGCTGTCTGGCGCGAACGGTCCCAGATATAACGGGTGTTGGTCCTGTAGTAGTTGTTGATCTCCGCGATCGCGTCCAGGTCATCCCTGGCGGCATCCCGAATGGTCATGCGCATCCTCCTCCCCCCCGCGCGGCCGGCAGCGCGGAGCCCGGCAGCCCCGCCCGCCCTGCGCGCCGCGCCGCGCCATCCCTTCCATTATACCCGTCTTTGCGGATAGTCATAGCAAATTCCGGAAATTATGATATGATATATTGGTGGATCGGGGGAGATAGCATGAGAAAGCATTCCACAGCGAAAAGCAGCGGCAGTCCGCGGCGCGCCGGAAGAAAAAACACCCGTCTCAAACTGCTTGCGGCGGCTTTATTTTTTATCATCGTCTTTGCGTCCAGCATCCTCCTGGTCTATTCCATGACAGGAAAAACACTGACGGTCGAGGCGGGGTCGGCGATCCCGCCCGCCGCCGATTTCCTGCGGCAGGGCGGGAGCAGCGCGGAAGCGGAGTTCGTCTCCGGCCTGGATACGGCCGACACATCCGTCCCGGGCAGGTACGAGCTTCGGATCCGGAGCGGAGGGAAGAGCTGCCGGGCCGTGCTGGTCGTGGCGGATACGACGCCGCCCGCGGCGCAGGCGCGGGACGCGCAGATCTGGCTGGGCGAGACGATGGACGCGGCGGATTTCGCGGCGGATCCGGAGGATGTCACGCCGATCGTTTTTTCTTATAAGCAGACGCCCGATTTCGCGAAAGTCGGGACCCAGCCGGTTACCGTCGTGATGACCGACACCTCCGGCAACAAGGCGGAATTGTCCGCCCGCCTCACCATCATGAAGGACACGGAGGCGCCCTTCATCGCCGGAGCCGGCGACCAGAGCGTCTACCTAGGCGAATCCATATCTTACAAGGCCGGCGTGACGGTGACCGACAACCGCGACGCCGACGTCGCGCTCGAGATCGACAACAGCGCGGTCAATCCCGCGGCGGTCGGCGACTACGAGGTGATCTATTCCGCGACGGATTCGTCGGGCAACCGGGCGGAGGTCCGCACGACCCTTTCGATCAAGGCCAAGCCCGCCGGGTATGTCTCCCTCGCGGACCTGAATGCCAAGGTCGACAAGGTCCTCGGACAGATCCTCAAGCCCGGGATGAGCGACCTTGAGAGGATCTCGGAGATCTTCTACTGGATCGCGGACCATATCGATTATACCGGCACGTCCGACAAATCGGACTGGATCAAGGGTGCCTATCTAGGCATCACACGCGGGACGGGGGACTGCTTCAATTACTACGCCACGGCGCGCGCGCTCCTGACGCGGGCCGGCTACGAATGCATCCCGATCGAGCGCATCGCGTCGGCGAAGACTCGCCATTACTGGAACCTGGTCAAGTACAACGGCCAGTACTACCACTTCGACCCGCTTCCTCAGCTCGCACATTACCATTATGTCTGCCTGCTGCGCACGGATGCCGAGGTCGCCGCGTTTTCGGCGACCAAGACGGATTTCTATGTGTATGACAAGACCGGGATCCCGGCTTCCGCGACCGAGCCGCTGGACATCGAACGAAAGGTAATCATCGGGTGACGGTCTGCGTATGAAGCTTGGAGTGATCGGCGGCCTCGGGCCCATGGCAACGGCATATTTCCTGGAGCTGGTCGTGCGTATGACGGATGCCGCCCGCGACCAGGACCATCTGGACATGATCATTTTCAACACCCCATCGACCCCCGACCGGACGGCCTACATCCTCGGCCGTAGCATGGTCAGCCCGGTCGGCCCGATGATCGCGACAGGCCGCAGCCTGGCGGAGCTCGGAGCCGATGTCATCGCGATCCCGTGCATCACGGCGCAGTATTTTTACGATGAGCTTGCCGAGGCCATCAGCCGGCCGATCCTCCACACGATCCGGGAGACGGCGGAGCATCTGCGGCAATGCGGCGTCCGCGCGGCGGGCATCGCGGCCACGGACGGGACGATCGCGGCGCGGCTTTTCCAGAAGGAGCTGGACGCGTACGGGATCCGGAGCATCATTCCTTCGGAGAGGGCGCAGCGCCATGTGATGGAGCTGATCTATGACGACATCAAGGCCGGGATCCCGCCGGATATGGGCAAGTTCGGAGATGCCGCGGAGGAGCTCCGGCGAAACGGCGCGGAGGCGGTGATCCTGGGCTGCACCGAGCTGTCCCTGATCAAGAGAGACTACCCGCTCGGCCCCGGATACCTTGACGCGATGGAAGTGCTGGCCAAGGCCGCGGTCGAATCCTGCGGAGCCCCGCTGAAGGCCGGATACCGCCGCCTGATCGCGGGATCCGGCAGGGGACCGGGAGGTGACGAATGATGCAGAACAACATCCTCGAATACCTGGAGCGCACGGTGAAGCGCGTCCCCGGCAAGTGCGCATTTTCCAACGGCACCGATTCCATGACATTCCGCGAAGTGTACGACGCGGCCGGATCCATCGGCACTTTTCTGCACAATAAAGGGATCGCCGGGCAGCCGGTCGTCGTCTTCATGAACAAGCACCCGAAAGCCATCGCCGCGTTCCTCGGGGTCGTCTATGGCGGCGACTATTATGTGCCGCTGGACGAGGAGATGCCGATGTTCCGCATCGAGCTGATTTTCAGGACCCTCGCGCCGGCCGCGGTCATCTGCGACGGGGCGACGCGCAGGGCCATGGACAGGATCGGCTACGCCGGCCCGGTCGTGCAGTATGACGACATCGCGTCCGGCCCTGCAGACCGGAAGGCCCTGGCGGGCATCCGCGAACGGCAGATCGACACGGATCCGGTCTACGTCGTGTTCACATCCGGCTCGACCGGCGTGCCGAAGGGCGTCGTCGCATGCCACCGGTCGGTCCTGGACTACATCGAGACATTTTCGGCCGTACTGAAGATCGGCCCGGAAACCGTCTTCGGGATGCAGGTCCCGCTGTACTTCGACGCATGCCTCAAGGAGATCTACCCGACGCTCAAGTTCGGGTCGACCACCTACCTGATCCCGAAGAGTCTGTTCATGTTCCCGGTCCGGCTTGTCGAGTACATGAACGAGCACCGGATCAACACGATCTGCTGGGTGGTTTCGGCCCTGACGATGATCTCCGCGTTCGACACGTTCGCCAAAGCGGTCCCGTCGCACCTGCGGACCATCGCGTTCGGCAGCGAAGTCTTTCCCGTCCGGCAGCTCAACCTCTGGCGCAGGGCGCTGCCCGCCGCCCGCTTCATCAACCTGTACGGCCCGACGGAAGCGACCGGCATGAGCTGCTATTTCCTTGTCGACCGCGAATTCGGCGAAAACGAGGTCATCCCGATCGGCAGGCCGTTCAGGAACACCGGGATCATCCTCCTCGACGCGCAGGACCGGGTCCCGGCCCCCGGTGCGGAAGGAGAGATCTGCATCCGCGGGACAGCCCTGACCATGGGCTATTACCGCTCCTTCGACCGGACCGCGGAGGTTTTCGTGCAGAACCCGCTCAACGACGCCTATCCGGAGCTGATCTACCGCACCGGGGACATCGGCAGGTACAATGAGCGGGGCGAACTGTGCTTCGTATCGCGCAGGGACTACCAGATCAAGCACATGGGGCACCGGATCGAGCTCGGGGAAATCGAGGCCAACGTCAGCACGATCGCGGGGGTCCGGATCTGCTGCTGCGTATATGACAGAGAAACATCGAAAATCGTGCTGTTCTATGTCGGCGACCTCGCGCCCGGCGAGCTTCTGGCGGGCATCCGCGACAGGCTCCCGCGCTACATGCTGCCCAACCAGGTGGAGAGGCTCGAGCGGATGCCGCTGACGACCAACGCCAAGATCGACCGCACGGGACTCGCTTCCCTGATCGACCGGAGAAAGAAGGAAAGTGCCAATGGAAAAGCTGATTGAGATCCTTTCCGGGCTGCATCCGGACGTGGATTTCCGCGCGGAAAGCCGCCTTGTGGAAGACGGCATCATCGATTCGTTCGACATCATCTCGCTCGTCGCGGAGATCGACAGCGAATTCGACGTTCAGATCCCCGCGGAGGAGATCGTACCGGAGAATTTCAACTCCGCCGAAGCGCTCCACGCGCTGATCCTGCGGCTCTCGGACGACTGACGGGGAGAACGGGCGGTGCTTTTTACATCCTACGCCTTCATCGCGTTCATCACGGTCCTTTTCATTGTGTACTACCTGGTCCCGGGCAAGATGCAGTGGATGCTGCTGCTTGCCGCGAGCTACCTGTTTTATTTTTCAGCTAACCCGAAATACCTGATCTACATATCGGTGACGACAGCCACTACATATGCCGCCGGGCTCCTGATCGCCCGGACCGCGGCCCGGCAGGACGCGCTCTACGAGCTGCGCAAGGACGGGATGGGAAAAGAGGAGCGGAAGGCTTTCAAGGCCGCCGCCAAGGCGCGCCGGCGGCGATGGCTCATCGCCTGCCTGCTGGTCAACTTCGGCATCCTGGCCGTGATGAAATACACCAACTTCACGATCGCGAACATCAATTTTCTCCTCGGAGCCGCAGGAGCGGACGCCCGGCTGGGCTTCATGACGCTGGTCCTGCCGATGGGGATCTCCTTTTACACGTTCCAGTCGATGGGGTACATCATCGACGTCTACCGCGGCAAAGCCTCCGTCCAGAAAAATCTGTTCCGATTCGCCCTCTTCGTATCCTTTTTTCCGCAGCTGGTGCAGGGACCGATCAGCCGGTACGACGAGCTGTCCGCGACCCTCTACGGGCCGCACCCCTATGACTCCCGGGATGTGGCGTTCGGCCTCCAGAGGATCCTGTGGGGCTTTTTCAAAAAACTGGTCATCGCCGACCGGATCCTGGTCGCGGTCAACACCATCATCCATACGCCCGACCGGTACCAGGGCATCTATGTCCTGGCGGGCATGCTGTTTTACACGCTGCAGCTGTACGCCGATTTCACCGGCGGCATCGACATCACGATCGGGATCGCGCGGGCTCTCGGCATCCGCATCCGCGAAAATTTCAACGCCCCCTTCCTGGCCACCTCCATCACCGACTACTGGCGGCGCTGGCACATCACGATGGGCACCTGGTTCAGGGACTACCTGTTCTACCCCCTATCGGTGTCCAAACGCATCCTCAGCCTATCACGCTGGTCAAGGAAGCATCTCGGCGAATCCCTCGGCAGGCGGATGCCCGTCTACGTCACCACGATCATCGTCTGGTTCGCGACAGGCGTCTGGCACGGCAGCAGCTGGAACTTCGCGGTCTGGGGCCTGATGAACGGCATCGTCATCATCCTTTCCCAGGAATGCGAGCCGCTGTACGCGAAGTTCCACGGCCGTTTCAAGGTCGCGGACCGCAGGTGGTACACGGCGTTCGCGATCGTCCGCACGACGCTGCTCATGAGCTCGATCCGCCTGTTCGACTGCTACCGAGACGTGCCGCTGACGTTCCGGATGTTTTCGACGATATTCACGAGATGGAATGCCGCGGAGATCTTCACGGTGAAGGGCTGGAGCTTCGGCCTTTCGGCGCCGGACTGGATCGTCATCGCCGCGGGCGTTGCCGTGCTGGTCCTGAGCGGGGTGCGGAGAGAAAAGGGGCCGTTCTGGGAACAGCTTGCCCTGCGTCCGGCCGCCGTGCGATACCTGGTGTTCGGCGCGATGGCGGTCGCGGTCGTACTGTTCGGCGCGTACGGCGCCGGGTACGACGCCAGCCAGTTCATCTACAACCAGTTCTGACGGGCGAGGAGGTTGACGGGAGCCGTTTATGCGGGACGATAGCCGAAAAGAGAAGAGGAGCGGAAAAAGGGCGCCGGCGTCAAGGATCCTCGGCGGGGCCGCTGCCGCGATGCTGATGGTCCTGACGCTCGGGCTGCTGCAGCGCCTGGTGA